>WRKN01000134.1 GCA_009778055.1 Synergistaceae bacterium | reverse complement strand
ACCTCGCTGAAATATTTTTGGGAGCGGGAGCCGGAATATCACATCATCGTCGCGGGCAGTTTGCTGGGAGTGGCGGTCAACCGTGAATCCTTCTCGTTCCCTGTCGGGAAGACGGACGTCAAGACACTGCACCCTATGGACATGGAAGAATTTCTACTGGCCTTCGGCGAGCGGGAGCTGGCGGCGCAAATCCGCGAGTGCTTCGCGACGGACACGCCCATGCCCGCCGTTTTGCACGACGTCGCGTTGTCCTACTACCGCGCCTACCTTGTTGTCGGCGGTATGCCGGAATGTGTGTGCAAATACGTTTCCACCAAAGATTTTATCCTGCTGCGGCATACCCAGGCGTCTATACTGGCCGGCTACCTTAACGACATGAGCAAGTACAACAAAGAAAACGAGATTAAAAAAACTCGCCTGGCCTATGACAATATCACCGTCCAGCTTTCCAAAAAAAATACCCGCTTTCAGTACAAATTGATTAAATCAGGAGCGCGGGCCGCCGAGTTTGAAAACGCTGTCGAATGGCTGGCGCTCTCCGGTATCGTGACCCGTATCCACAGGGTGGAGCGGCCGGTAAAGCCGCTTGAAAACTACAAGGACATCGACGCTTTCAAGATTTATGTTTCGGACGTAGGGCTTCTTTGCGCGAAAAAGAACGTTGCCGCGGAGGATGTGCTGTATCAATCGGGCGACTTGGCCGATTTTAAGGGCGGTATGGTTGAAAATTACGTCTGCGGGCAGCTTATCGCAAATGGCTACCCTTGTTACTACTGGATGAGCGAGCGCGGCGCGGAGGTTGACTTCGTGATCCAGCGCGAGGGCAAGGTGATACCAATAGAGGTGAAATCCGCCGAAAACACGAAAGCCAAAAGCCTGGCCGTATATATCGCTTCTTACAAGCCGGACTACTCGGTAAAGCTCTGCGCGAAAAATTTCGGTTTCGCGGACGGCAAAAAAACCGTCCCGCTCTACGCCGCGTTCTGCCTGTGAAGCCGTATACCCCAAACACAAAAAAATCCCGAGGCGCGTAAACGCCCCGGGATTTTTTTGTGTTTTGTGTTTGCCGAATTGCCGTTTACAGTTCGGCGAAATACTTGATTGTACGAACCATCTGACTGACGTAGGAGTTTTCGTTGTCGTACCAGGAGACGACTTTCACCAAGGTTTTGCCGTCCGGCAAATCGGTGGTCTTGGTCTGGGTTCCGTCGAACAGGGAGCCGAAATTGATACCGATGGTGTCGCTGGAGACTATAGGATCTTCCGTGTAGCCGAAGGAGGCGGAAGCGGCGGCCTTCATGGCGGCGTTGATCTGGTCGACGGTAACGGCTTTTTCGCAGACCGCCACCAGTTCGGTGATAGAACCGGTGACTACGGGGACGCGCTGAGCGGCGCCGTCGAGTTTCTTGTCCAGCGCCGGGATAACCAGCCCAATAGCCTTAGCCGCGCCGGTGGTGTTCGGCACGATGTTACAGGCGGCGGCGCGGGCGCGGCGCGGGTCCTTGTTGCGGTGCGGCCCGTCCAGCACCATCTGGTCGCCGGTGTAGGCGTGTATGGTGGTCATAAAACCCTTCACGATGGGGCTGAGGTTGTTCAGCGTATTGGCCATCGGCGCCAGGCAGTTCGTGGTGCACGAAGCGGCGGAGATGACGGTGTCTTCTTTCTTCAGTATGTTCTCGTTGACCGAGAAAACAATGGTCGGCAAATCATTGCCGGCGGGCGCGGAGATGACGACTTTTTTCGCGCCGGCTTTGATATGGGCCTCCGATTTTTCTTTGCTGGTGTAGAATCCGGTGCACTCCAGCACAACATCAACGCCGTGCTTGCCCCAAGGCAGGTCGGCGGCCTTGGTCTCGGCGTAGATGGGTATCTCCTTGCCGTCCACCACTATGGAATTTTCTTTGGCTGAGACTTTATCCCAAAGAGCGTAGCGGCCTTGAGCCGAATCGTATTTCAGCAGGTGAGCCAACATTTTCGCGTCAGTCAGGTCGTTGATGGCGACCACTTCATACCCCGCTGCTCCAAACATCTGACGGAACGCCAAGCGGCCGATCCGGCCAAAACCGTTGATTGCTACCTTAATCACAAAGAACACCTCCGTAAAATATTTTTCCGAGAAAACATTATCTCATTGCACCTTCACGCTGTCACCTTACATTTTAAGAATGTAAAAGACAAACCTGTAGATTTCAATAATATACCACATCTCGGGCGCAAAAGGCCGGGGCGTTAAATATCCTGATTTTTGACACCCCCCGGCAAGCCGGCCATAGGCGAACCGGCAAAGACTCCTTGACTTGTACTGTTATAAACAGTACATTTATACAGGAGGTGTTTTCTATGCACAAGCAGATGGAAGCAATAAAAAATGCCCGCGTTGACATGAGGATTCCGCAGGCTCTCAAAGATATTTGGCAACACGCTGCCGCTATGCGGGGCAACAGTTTGTCCGATTATATCATCAACGCCGTTTCCGACAGCGCCATGCGCGACGTGGAACGACAGCACGTCATCCATTTGACGGTACGGGATCAAATGAGCCTGTTGGATGCTTTGAACGCTCCGCCCCGCGAACCGAACGAAAGAATGAAAAAGGCGGCGGCAGACTACAAAAAAGCAATAGAAGAAGGCAAACTCGTTGTTCGTCATTGAATCGCTGCAAAAACACCATGACAGAACCGCTTTTTCCTGCGGGACAGAGGAACTCGACGTTTATCTGCGTCAGTCGGCGGGGCAGGACATGCGCCGTAACATCGCCTCTGTTTTTGTCGTTGTGCAAGGTCAGGAATTCCGTGTTTGCGGCTACTACACTTTATCAACCGCCGGTATTCCGTATGCTAGCCTGGATGAGGACACGCAAAGGACGATGCCTCGATATGCTTCACTGCCCGCGGTACGCTTGGGCAGACTGGCCGTGGACTTGTCTTGTCAGGGGCGGCGGCTGGGAGAATTTATGCTCATGGACGCCATGCGCCGCGCGCTGCAAATATCTGTCGCGTGGCAATTTTTTGTTGTTGACGCAAAAGTAAATGCCATTGGGTTTTATAGCAAATTCGGATTCATGCGCTTCAGGGATGACGAGAGCTATCTGTTTCTGAGCCGTAAGGACGTAGTGAAAATTTGTGACGGATGAATATATCATCTCACTTCCTGTAAGCCGTTTTCTCCAAAGGAAGTTTATCGCGGAACACTCCGTCGAAGCGGCGGTATGCCAGGGCTATTGCCGGAGCGGGCGGAACCAGGACGACTTCGCCGACTCCCTTGGCTCCGAACATGAGCTCGTCGCCCCCCTTATTAACCGGCAGCGCCGCGCGTTCTATCTTGGGCATACTGTCGGCGCGCCATATGCCCAGCGTGCCGAACCGGGCCTTGGGAATCCCCCCCTCCAGCTTCAAGTCCTCCGTAAGGGCGTAGCCCAGGCCCATCGCGATACCTCCGTCTATCTGCCCCTCCACCGAGTTCGGGTTAATCGCCTGCCCCACGTCGTGATACGCGTAATACCTTTCGACTTTTCCATTCCCGTCCAGTATGGCCACGTGCGTGGCGTAGCTGTACGCTACGTGGCTCACGGGGTTGGGCTTGGGCGACCCCATCGGGTCACTCACAAAACTGTACTCGTGATAGTAGCTCCTGCCCTCCAGGGAGTTCATTTTCTGCTCTATGGCACAGTGGCCGGCGGCGGCTAAATCCGCTTTGAGATCTTCGGCGCAGAGCCGCGCGGCCTCCCCCGTGAACATTGTCTGGCGCGACGCGGTGGTTGTGCCGGAGTCCGGGGTAGACGCGGTGTCGGGCGGCATACAGCGTATAAGCCCTACAGGCAGCCCCGCCGCGTGGGACATAGTCTGCACCAGCACGCTGGCCAGCCCCTGGCCTATACAGGCCGCGCTGGTGTAAATCAAGGCTTTTCCTTCACGAATTTCGACGCGGACGCGCCCAACGTCGGGTACTCCCACGCCCAGGCCGCTGTTTTTCATACCGCAGGCTATGCCGGCGTAGGGGCTGGACTCGAAAGCCTCCTTCGCGGCAATGAGAGTTTCCTTTATGGACGTGTTCGGCGGAACTATCTGCCCGTTGCCGAGGACATCCCCCGGCTCCACCGCGTTGCGGAACCTGATCTCCCAATACGACAGGCCGGTTTTTTCCGCCAGAAGGTTCATTTGGGACTCCACGGCAAAGGCCGACTGCGTGACGCCGAAACCGCGAAAGGCCCCTGCCGGCGGGTTATTGGTGTAGACTCCCATTCCCTCCACGTCCACGTTGGGAACCCTGTATGGGCCTGTGGCGTGGGTGCAGGCCCGTTGAAGCACCGGCCCGCCCAGAGAACTGTAAGCCCCGGTGTCGCTCCTTATGCGCACCCTCTGCGCCGTGACGCGCCCGTCTGCGTCGCAGGCCGTTGTGTAGTCCATGGACATCGGGTGGCGCTTGGGGTGGACGTTTATGCTCTCCTGCCGTTCCAGCAGCATCTTGACCGGGCGGCCGGTCTTCCAGGCCAAAAGCGCGGCGTGGTGCTGAACCGACAGGTCTTCCTTTCCCCCGAACCCTCCCCCGACCAGCGCGCTTACGACCCGTACCCGGCACTCCCGTTCCGTCCCAACCGACAGCATTTCCGTTATTCCCCGTAAATCGTCATAGACCGACTGTCCGCCAACGTACACCGTCAGGGAACGGCCGCCGTCTTTCGTTACGTCCGGCGCCGCCACCGCACATTCCGGCTCCAGAAAAGCGTGCTCCGCGAATGGGGTCGTATACGTCCGCGTAACGACGTGAGCGGCTTCCGCCAGAGCTTTGTCCACGTCCCCGCGCTTAATTGACGCGTCGGCTTCGATCAGGTTGCCGCCCGGATGTATCTTATAAGCCCCCGGAGCTGTGGCTTCCTCTATTGTCAGAATAGGGGTGAGTTCCTCGTATTCAAGTTTTATACGTTCACGCGCCGCGGCCGCCTCCGCTTTGGTTTCAGCCGCCACCAGCGCGACGGCGTCGCCGACGTATCTGGTTTCCTCCCCGGCGGCCACCATTACGGGCCAGTCGCGCACAAGATGACCCAGGAACCGCTCGCCCGGCACGTCCTCCGCCGTGAGCACAACGGCGACGCCCGGCATTTTTTCAGCCTCCGACGTGTCGATGGAGCGGATAAACGCTCTGGGCGAAGGCGAGCGCAAAGCCGCGCCGTACAACATTCCCGGAAAAACCATGTCGTCGGCGAATTGCCCTGTGCCCGTCACCTTTCCGGTCACGTCCACGCGGGGCATACGATCACCGACAGCGTATATTTTCCCCTCGTTTGAGGGAGGCGTGAAGCCCTCTCTCATGGCTTTAGCGGCAAGGGAGACGCCCTCGACTATCTTGACGTAGCCCGTGCAGCGGCAGACGTTGCCCCGGATGGCGCGCCTGATCTCCTCCTCCGTGGGCGAGGGGTTGACGGTCAGCAACCCATACGCGCTGATGACCATGCCCGGGGTGCAAAAGCCGCACTGCACGGCCCCGGCCTCGGCAAACGCCCATGAGAAAACGTTTTTTTCACGTTCGGGAAGTCCCTCTACGGTCAGTATTTCTTTTCCTTCGACCTGAGCGGCGGTAAGCAGGCAAGCCCGCGCCGCCGCGCCGTCCACAAGCGTCATGCACGCGCCGCACGCTCCTTCCCCGCAGCCGTTTTTGGCTCCCGTCAGCCGCGCGGTATCGCGAAGAAACGTCAGCAGGTTTTCATTTTTTTCAACGGAGTATTTTTTGCCGTTTATTTTCAGGTTGAACATAATTTTTATACTTCTCCCGGAGAAAACGATTTACTTCATCATTTATTTTATACCCAAACACAAACAGGCGACCATACGGCCGCCTGTTTGTGTTTGTCTCACACCTGTAAAATCCTCCAAAGAGACATGCCAAGCTTACTCTGGAGGCAGATGTTTTACGCCCCCATATTCCCGGACTGCCCTGATAACCAGTTCTGTGCGGGATATTCCTTCGGAGGCGGCCTTAGCGTCCATTAAATCAAGCTCATCATGTGTCACCCTCAACAGGATGGGCTTGTTACGTATAGTGACTGGGTCTTTTTCTCCCCATCGTTTAGCTGCACTCCGCTTTCCGCCTACCTGCCCCGCGGCCCGAGCTGACTTGCTGTCAAACGACATATTGCTTGCCTCTTTCTGTTTCAACTCACGCGCCCACAAGGGGCGCGACGACACAATTTATTATTTTGACGCGGACGATGAGCGTATTGTAAAATAGGGGGCGGGCGGCAGGTTCCCGCCCCTTCTGTTCTTTTAGGCTCCCTTATCCGTGGTGGGTAGCGGGGAGCCTATTTTATTTGCTTTCAGATGGCGGAAAATTGCTCGTTACTTCCCTGATGAGCTTTGCCGCCTCTTTCACTTCTTCCTCGGTCTTACACTTCTCGACCAAGGCAGCTATCAGGTTTAAAATCGATTGATATTGTTTGTCCGTCATGCTTTCCACTCCTTTCTACCTCCTGCCCGGTGCACTCGGGTCGGCTTTTCCTTCCCTGCGTTTATAATATATCATATAACCGTAAGGGAAATCAAGTCTTTGTTGGGGTAGGTACAGAGATGGACAGGACATACGGAACTTTCAATCGCTTATACCCGGCGGCGGGACTTGCACCCACAATCGCCAGCCGGAGCCGACCGGTGTTCTGCTTGTTGAACTACGCCGGGATTTTCCAGTAGCAAAAACGAAACCGGAAAGGAGATGATAATTTCACAAAAGAACCCTGACCTTTTCATCGATAAAAGTGGCCTACTTTTACTTGCCGATACTGGCCCACTTTTACTTGCCTATTGACAAATTGTGGCATAATAGTATGTATAGTATGAATTGATGTCTGCATTTATATTATGATAAGAGTTGGACATTCCCGATACCGCGAACGATATTTTTACGGAACGTTTAGGCACAAAAAAAGGGGCAGAGATGAGATTCTCTGCCCTTTTTGCGCCTAATCGCCCCTGCCTTTTGAGGAGGAAATAAACTAAGAATAAACCATACACACCAATTTGTAAAA
>WRKN01000133.1 GCA_009778055.1 Synergistaceae bacterium | reverse complement strand
GCCATCGCCGGGATTCTCTCCGGCTCCCAGCCGGGCATGGAATAGCCGCGCGCGTTTTTTTCCATAGACTGAGCCATCGTGGCGGGGTTCATCGCCCTGACCTCGGCGTCGCGGTAGGACAGCACGGTGGAGCCGTCGGGCAGCTCGTGGGCCAGGGCGCTCCTCGCCCAATCCAGAACCGGCATGAAATTGTAGCAGAGGCACTTTACTCCCGCCTGTCCCAAATTGCGAATAGTGGCCCGGTAATTTTCAATGTAGCGGTCGCGTGAGGGCAGGCCCTTTTTTATGTCCTCGTGGACGTTGACGGATTCGATAACCTCCATTTCCAGCCCGGCGGCATGAACCGTGTCCCTGACCTCCAGCACGGCCTCCAGAGGCCAAACCTCCCCGGCCGGTATCTTCGGCAGCATGGTTGCCACGCCCGATACGCCCGGAACCTGCTTGATGTACTCAAGCGAAACACTGTCGTCTCCGTGAGGAAACCAGCGCAGGATCATCTTCACTGAACAGCACCCCTATCCATATTTTATGTTTTGCGGAGCATACGCCGCTGATAGTATAGTCTAAATAAATCGCCTTCGGTACACTGAAATCACCACTCAGGCATAAGAAGAAACTCCTCGATGCCTTTGTGCCTGATGCCGTTGCGGCTCATATCGAGCTTATCCATCGAAACCACGTACTTGGGGAAGTTGTCCCTTATGTGTTCGTACGCTCCAAACTCGCGTTCTATGGTGTCTTTGGAGGCAAGAAGGTAGGAAACCTGAATGTAGAGCTTTTCGCCTTTTTTATCGCAAATGAAATCTATTTCTTTAACGCCCGCTTTTCCGACCGTAATTTTGTACCCTCGGCGCAGCAGCTCCAGGCAAATGATGTTTTCAAGGATAAGGTTTACGTCTCTCATATTGCCTCCGAATACGGATTCGCGGATACCGTGATCGGCGACGTAGTATTTTTCATTTACCTTCAGCAGCTTTTTCCCCTGTAAATCCTGCCTGGGCACACGGTAGAAAAGAAAGGCTTCTTCGCAGTATGTCAGGTAGTTCAGAATCGTTTCCGCGGCAACCGCCCTGTTCTCGCTCTTGAAGTATTTTGAAATGGCCGACGCGGAAAAGGTCGTTCCGGCGTTCAGGAACACATAAGCGATTATGCGTTCGAGCAAATCCACGTCACGGATTTTGCCGCGCTTAACGACGTCCTTCAGGACAACCGAGTTGTACACGTCCTGCAAATACTGGCGCGAAGGCTCCTCCTCATAACGGAGGTTTCCGAGATACGGCATACCGCCAAGCAGAAGATACCGCTCGAACGATTCCCGGCTTGCCGTATTCGGGAAAGGTTTGGAGTACAGCTCTGAAAATTCCGCGAAGGAGAATGGATAGATGACGAACTCCACGTATCTTCCGGCAAGGCAGGTTGCGAGCTCCCCCGAAAGGAGCTTTGCGTTGGAGCCGGTGATGTAGATGTCGCAGTTAAAATTTACCCGGAGGGAGTTTACGCATTTCTCCCAATCGCCGACCTCCTGAATCTCATCGAAGAAGAGATATGCTTTCCCGTCGATACCGGCGACGCGCCGGCCGATTTCATCATGCAGCGCCTCCGCCGTGCGGAAGCGGGCGTTATTCATATCCTCGAAGTTGAACGAAACGAATTGGGACGCGGGCACGCCGTTTTCGATCAGCTCTTCCCGTATCAGCTCCAGCATTACGGACTTACCGCTGCGCCGTATGCCTGTCAACGCCTTGATAAGCTCCTTGCCGATGAAAGGGCGAATACGGCTCATATATGCTTCGCGTTTAATCATAAGTGACACCACCTCAATTAAACACAGCATAAAACAGTTATAATGGAAAATCAATAACGATAACGTGAATTTATAAGTTATAACTGAAAGGCTATGATGGCATTTCTTTCTCCAATGTGTCTGCGGCTTTGGCAAATTCCGAGATCAAGACCAGATCGGATACCACGGATACGGTATTTTTCATTCGCGGCTCCAGCGGCATTGAAGAAAGTTCGTCCAGAACAGCGTCGGCAGTCCTCACATCCCTGGCTGCCAGCGCCTCTTTCAGCCGCATGAAAAGCGGGGCAATTTCGTCCGGTGATTTTTTATTTACTTTATTTGCTTCGTTTACTTTATTTACTTCGCCCAGCGCCGCGCTGACGCGTTTGACCAGATTGGCGAAATTCTCGTGAAAAGCCCCGGCCCGTTCCCGAATAAACGCCATATCCTCGCGCCTGCCGGCGTCCTCCAGAGCCTTGGCCTCCTCGGACAAATCAGCGGCGCCTATAGACTCCGAAGCGCTCTTGAGCGCGTGAACCTGGGTGATGAAATTTTTCAGGTCGCTTTCGGCGTACGTGACGTTCAAGAATTCAAACCTTTCCTCCGCGTCGCGGCAATATTGTTCGAGCACCTCTCTGTAAATGCCTTCAACGCCGCCGGTCATTGCCGTACCTTTCGCCGTATCCACCCCTTCGATGACGAACTCCCGCGCGGCGGGCGGCCGTATAGCGTGCGCCCGCGCGGCGCGGCGCTGTTCTTCCGGAACCCAACGCTCGAGCAGTTGGTTCAGCATCGGTATCTCTACAGGCTTGGCCAGAAAGTCGTCAAAACCGTTCGCCAGAAACATTTCCTTCATGCCTACGATGGCGTTCGCCGTAAGCGCGGCTATGGGCAGCGTCTCAAATTTTCCGCCCAGAGCGCGGATGGCCGCCGTAGTTTCTATCCCGTCCATGCCGGGCATCATGTGATCCATCAGCACTAGGCCGTAGTCATTCTCCCGCACCAGCGACAAAGCCTCGTTTCCGCTGAGGCATGTATCCACCGTCATTTCGTAGAAGGCGAGCAGCCCCCCGGCTACCTTCAGGTTGCTTACCACGTCGTCCACCACCAGCACGCGAAAACCCGGCGCGGTGAAGCGGGGGGCTTCGCTCGTTTCACCGTTAGCCGTTGTTTTTATGTTCAGCGCTCCCATCGGCTTGTCAAGCGCGATTATTTGAGGCAAGACCGCGGTGAAGGCCGAACCTTTGCCGTATTCGCTCGTCACCGTAATGTCTCCGCCCATGGCGCGGCACAGGCTCCGGGAGATCGACAGCCCCAGGCCCGTCCCTTCGACACTCGTGTTACGCTTTACGTCCAGGCGGGAAAAGGTATCGAACAGCTTCTCCATATCTTCTTCTCTGATGCCGATGCCGCTGTCCTCGACCGTGAAGGACAGTACCGCTGTATTGTCGGGCTCGCGCTTCCATCGCGCCGAGAATTTCACAAAGCCTTTTTCCGTGTACTTAACGGCATTGGAGAGGAGGTTCAACAGAATCTGGCGGATACGCGCCGCGTCCCCAACCATGAAAGCGGGAATAGTTTCGTCTATGTCGGCGGAAAACTTCACTTCCTTTTTTTCGAGGCGAACCCGCAGGATGACCAGCACATCGTTCAGCAGAGACGCCGTATCGTAGCGATCGCGCGCGATCTCCATCCGCTGCGACTCTATTTTTGAAAAATCCAATATGTCGTTGATGATTGAAAGGAGGTTGGTGGCAGCCTGCTTGATATCGATAATATATTCGAGCCCGTGCGGTTTTCCGTAATTTCTCCAGGCCAGCGCGCTCATGCCGATAATGGAGTTCATGGGAGTGCGTATCTCATGGCTCATACGCGCCAGAAAATCGCTTTTTGAACGCGAGGCGACCTCGGCTTTCATGCTCATGTTCAAAAGTTCTTCATTTTGCCTGGTCAGATCCTTCAGGAGGAAAAAGTAAATAAAAAGCCCTATAGTGATGAATATCACGACAAATATGATCTTCCGCACCACGTTCGACACGATTGTTTCATAAACGCGCTGCCCTTCGAAATCCACGCCTATAATCCCAACAGCGTCCCCTTTCGAGTTCAATATGGGCACATATGCCGAAACGAGGCGCCCCCACTTTGAATGTAACTCCAGGGACGTGAATTGCGGGGTCTTCGTTTCGTATGTCAGAAAGTAAGCTCTTTCATAACCGTCCAGGTCCTCTTTCTCCCCGAGAGTTGAGAATGCCTCGCTGTCCGGGGCTTCGCCGTCGAATATGAACATGTGGACGTCCTTATCATAGGGGGCCATCGTGTAGAGATACAGGCATTGCGTTTGTTCCTTCAGTTCCTGAAATTTTTCCTGCGTTTCAATAAAAAACGGGTCGGCGGGGTCGAGGGTTTGGGTAAGACGTTCGTACTTATCTCCGTCGATGAGGGCGGAGGCGCGGTTCAGCACCGGCATCCCGGCAATGGACACCATAATGGACGCGGTATGCTGGATCTGCCGTACCAGGGTTATGGCGATGACCGAAAAAAGAGCCGCCACAAACAACGCGAAGAACAAAAAGAATTTTACTTTAACCGAGTTGAGGGTGATTTTCATATCGGAAAAATTTTTCATTGCTCGCCGCTCATCCTGTTTTTAGCGCCAGACTATGATTTTGAGGAGATAAAACGGGCAAAGCGAACTGATCGGCAACTTGCTCAAAGACGTCCGCCAGGACGGGGTCGAAGTGGGCTCCCTTTTCTTCCAGAATTATACGAACCGCCTCCTTATGAGGCAGCGCTTTTTTGTAAGGCCGCTCGCACACGAGCGCGTCGTAAACGTCGGCTATGGCCATGAGCCGCCCGGGCATGGGAATGTCCTCTCCGGCCAAGCCATATGGGTAACCGCTTCCGTCCCATTTTTCGTGGTGGGTTCCGGCGAAAATTTTCGCGTATTTCAAAAAATCGCTGTCCGGCATTTCAGTTTCGATGCGTTCGATGATTTTTACGCCCAGCTCCGCGTGTTTTTTCATTTCTTGAAACTCCTCTTCCGTAAGGCGGTCCGGTTTGTTCAGTATGCTGTCCGAAATGGCTATCTTGCCCACGTCGTGAAGCTGGGACGATTGCAGTATCAAATCTATGTCCCACCCCTCCAATTGGTCCCTATAGAGGCCGAAGTCCTCAAGGCCGTTTATCAGCGCCCTCAGGCCGTGCTGCGTACGCGCCACGTGTCCTCCGGTGATGTTGTCCCGGCTTTCCACCAAATCGGCGACGGTCTTGAGGATCGCGCTTTGCAGCTTGGAAATTTCGTCGGTTTTTTCCGAGACCATCTTTTGAAGATTTTCGTTGAAATGCCTCAGTTTCTCTCTCTGAGCCTCCAACTGGAGCCTCTGTAACTCCACTGTAAGGTGCAGTTCCAATCTTTTGTGCAAAAGGCGGGGCATGAAGGGCTTCGATATGTAATCGACAGCCCCCAGCGAGAGTCCTTCGAGTTCGTTCTCCGGGGAACTCATGCCGGTGAGGAAGATCACGGGAATATCGCTGGTGGCCGGGTTGGCTTTGAGAATTTTTATCGCCTCGTAGCCATCCATCCCAGGCATGTCGATATCGAGCAGTATAATCTTTGGTTTGTTACACTCCAGCAACAAGTCGAACATCTTCGCCGCCGACGGCACGGTGAACACGTCATAAGAATCCGCCAGAGCTTTTTTGGCGATCTTGAGGTTGGTTATGTTGTCGTCTACAATCATTACCATCGCGCGTTCGCTGTCCATTCGCCAATCCCCCGTCAACACAATCTAAAACAGTCAGCATAAACGCCGCCGGGACTGCATTCACCACGAAATGTAACAATTCGGTAAGACTGTTGCATTTTAAGTAGTTTACGCTAAAAATTTGAATTTGGGAAGTGGCCTTTGTAGGTTCAGTTTCATCATCGGTATGAGCCATTTGATATACTGACATCGGACAAGTTTTTCAGTTTTTTATCCCGAGGAGGGATCGGAATAACCACATGCTGTTCGCGGTTGTGAGCGCGCCCTTTATTTTCGCCTTTTTGCTGGCGATGTTCGGTAAATATCTGGGCAGGCGCATAGGTTACGTCGCCGCGGTTGTGCCTGCCTTTACCTTTGCCTGGTTTTTGGGGGAGATACCCGCGGTTAAATCGGGGGCGGGGGCGGTCTTTTTCGCGCCGTGGCTTCACAGTTTCGGCGTCAACGTTTCTTTCCATTTGGACGGACTGGGCCTCCTTTTTTCCGTTGTGATCTCCGGGGTGGGCTGCCTCGTTTACTGGTACTCCATCGGCTACATGACTGCCCCGCCGCCCGCGACGCGTATTCTGACAGGCGACGGCGCAATAGGTTCCCATGCGAGGGCCGACTGCCTGGTCAAATTTTACGTCCTGCTTTTGGTCTTTACGGGAGCGATGCTGGGGGCGGTGCTGTCCCGGAACCTCGTCCTCATTTACATATTCTGGGAGCTGACCTCTTTTTCGTCCTTCCTTTTAATCGGTTATTCCGACTATCGGGAGCGTTCGCGTTACGGCGCGCAGAAGTCGCTGTACATAACGGTTGCCGGGGGCTTCGCCATCCTCGCCGCCTTCATGCTGATCGGGCATATCTGCGGCGGCTTTGAAATGTCGCGGATCGCCGAGAACAGGGATTTATTGCTTTCGTCGCCGCTGTACTCCGTCATTGTCGCCCTCGTCCTGTTCGGAGCTTTCACCAAGAGCGCCCAGATACCCTTCCACATCTGGCTGCCGGACGCGATGGAAGCGCCCACCCCCATAAGCTGCTATCTGCACAGCGCCACAATGGTCAAGCTCGGCATCTTCCTCCTGCTGCTCATGAACGGGCCTTTGGGCGGAACCGATATCTGGTTCGTCACGCTTTCAACGGCAGGAATACTCTCGCTGGTATGGGGGGCGGGCCGCGCCCTCATGCAGACCGACCTGAAAGCAATCCTCGCCCTTCACACCACAAGTCAGCTTGGTCTCGTCATAGCGCTCATAGGCTGCGGCTCCAGAGAGGCCGTCATCGCGGCGGTTTTTCACATGGTCAACCACTCAATCTTCAAAGGGAGCCTCTTCCTGGTCGCCGGCATGGTTGACCACTCCACGGGCACACGCGACATGAGGCTCCTGCGCGGCCTTTCAAAGGCCATGCCGGTCACGTCCGCGCTGGCCTTCTGCGGCGCTTTCGCCATGGCGGGGGTGTACCCGTTCAACGGCTTCCTGAGCAAGGAGATGCTT
>WRKN01000132.1 GCA_009778055.1 Synergistaceae bacterium | reverse complement strand
GTGTCGATTTTTGGGTTATGAAGCCAACGGCTGAACCGTCTTATTGTACTTGCGGCGTTTACTTCAAAAGGAAGAGCGATATCCCATGAATATAGAGCGACGCTTTGCGACAAAATAGCGGCAAGAACCATCCAAGTAAAAGTTATGAAGTTTCGCCGATCAAGGGAAAAATAAAAATTGCGCAAGGCGCTCCTTCAACGTACAATACAAACTATACACGTTCTGCATGGCTTATCCCTCCGGTTTTTTGGATTACGCATAACTATTAAACCAGAAAAAATCGGCTTGTGGAACGTGTTTTTGTTCTTTATTTCGATGTGGGAACGCTTTTAGCCTTTTGTGTCAGTCACTCAGGTAAATAACTGTAATCTGAGCGCCTTGAAAATGGTGTTTATCATACTATTTTACAGGGGTATAAAATGCCGTAAAAATCTGTAATGGTATGGTTTTACGGCTCGATTTGCAACAATGGCTTTTCGGCGGGTAATTTGTTGCAAATCTGTTGCAAAACATGACGGATTAAGAGGCAAAATGATGAAACACTACGCAACACTGAAATGACTAAAAGCGCCATATACCAACACGTTGAGAAGTACCGCGCAACACCGTGAAACATAAGCGTATATCCCCCAAGGATAAATGTCCTGCCACGATATTAATCCACGAAAACAATCCTGTCCAATGTATGGACATACTTACCGCGACACCGTACAATTGGGAAACAACCTCGCGATTGAGGAGTGAAGGAGGCCCTCATGCAGACTGTATGTGGTATTGATCTGGGAACCCAGAGCTGTAAGATGGTTGTTTATGATTGTGAAAAAAAGAGCATTGTCGCCCAATCATCGGCGCCTGTGGCGATGATTGCCGAAAACGACGGCACAAGGGAGCAAAAGGCCGAATGGTACGATGCGGCGCTGAAGGCCTGCTTTGACGGTATAGACGGAGCTGTGAAAAGCACCGTTGCTGCTATTGGCGTGTCAGGTCATCAGCATAGTTTTGTACCTCTCGACGAGAACGGAAAGCCACTTTACAACGTAAAACTCTGGTGCGACACCTCCACCGCCGCCGAGTGCGAGGATCTCACCAGGATGGCCGGCGGCGAGGAAAAACTTATCGCCGAAACCGGCCTTCCCATGCGGCCGGGTTACACCGCGCCAAAGATTCAATGGCTGAAAAACCACAAACCCGAGGCCTTTGCCCGGCTCCGACACGTCGCCCTTCCTCACAATTACGTCAATTTTTTACTGACCGGCGCTTACAGCGCGGAGTGCGGCGACGCCTCGGGGACCGCCCTTTTCGATGTTCGGGAACGCAAATGGTCTTCCCGGGTATGCGGATACATTTCTCCGGACCTGGAAAAACGGCTGCCGCCGCTCATTGATTCCGGCAGTGCGGCCGGCAGGGTGCGCGGAGTGGCCGCCGATCTTTACGGCATCCCTGAAGGAACATTGGTCGCCTCGGGCGGCGGCGACAACATGATGAGCGCCATAGGTACCGGCACTGTTCGGGACGGTTTCCTCACCATGAGCCTGGGGACATCCGGAACCCTTTTCGGCTTCTCCGAAAAACCCGTGATCGACCCAACCGGAAACCTAGCGGCCTTTTGTTCATCCTCCGGCGGTTGGCTGCCCCTGCTGTGCACCATGAACTGCACGGTGGCAAGCGAGGAGATCCGCGCCCTTTTCGGACTCGATGTGCAAGCCCTCAATGCGGAAGCCGCCAAAGCCCCCATAGGCGCGGACGGCATTGTGATACTCCCGTTCTTCAACGGCGAGCGCACTCCCAATCTGCCCAACGGCAGAGCCAGCGTCAACGGGGTTACCGCCGCCAATTTCAAGCTGGAAAACCTGACCCGCGCCGCTTTGGAATCCGCCGTCTTCGGCATGAGGACAGGGCTCGAAAGCTTCAGAGCCCTTGGCTTCGAGGCAAAGGAGATCCGGCTGACCGGCGGCGGTTCCAAGAGCCCCCTCTGGCAAAGCATAGCGGCTAACGTTATGAACCTGCCGGTACGAATTCCCGCCGGCGGCGAGGCTGCCGCGATGGGCGGGGCAATTCAGGCCCTGTGGTGTTTGCTGGGACAATCAAGCGTCGGCGAAAAAGTTACGATTGAGGCCTTGACCGATGAGCACGTCGCGCTGGAAGGCAGCGTCACGGTGAAGCCTAGCGAAGAGGAAGCCGCGGCCTATGATAAGGCATACGCGGAGTATTCACGGTATCTTGGGGCCTTGAGCCCTTTGTATAAATAATAAATAAACTTAGGAGAAGACTATGGCGGACTGTTTCGTGGGAGAAAAAGAATATTTTCCAAATATCGAAAAAATCAAATACGAGGGACCCAAGAGCGACAACCCTCTGGCATTCAAATTCTACGACCCTGATAAAGAAGTCGGCGAAAAGAAAATGAAAGACCATCTGCGCTTTGCCGTCGCTTACTGGCACAGCTTCTGCGCCGACGGGTCGGACCCCTTTGGTTCGGCTACATTTGCCCACTCCTGGACAGTCGGCGCCAAAACTCCAATGGAGGCCGCTCAAAATAAAATGGACGCGGCCTTTGAGTTCTTCACCAAACTGGGCGTCGGATTCTACTGTTTCCACGACCGCGACATGGCCCCCGAAGGAGACAGTCCGGCGGAAAGCGAGAAAAACCTGTTTGCCCTGGTTGCCAAGGCAAAAAAACTCCAGGAGGCGACCGGCGTCAAACTCCTGTGGGGGACGGCGAACCTTTTCAGCCATCCCAGGTTTATGAATGGGGCGGCCACCAACCCCGAATTTGGCGTGGTAGCCCTTGCCGCGGCTCAGGTAAAAGCCGCCATTGACGCAACCATCGAGCTTGGCGGTCAAGGCTACACCTTCTGGGGCGGCAGGGAGGGTTACATGAGCCTGCTCAACACGGACCTCAAAAAAGAAAAAGATCATCTGGGCCGTTTCCTCGTCATGGCAAGAGACTACGCGCGTAAGCAGGGTTTTAAAGGCGTGTTCTACATCGAGCCGAAGCCGATGGAGCCCACCAAGCACCAATATGACCACGATGCGGAGACCGTCATAGGCTTTTTGCGCCATCACGGTCTGGATAAGGATTTTCGCCTGAACATCGAGGCCAACCACGCCGAACTCGCGGGGCATGATTTTGTCCACGAGCTTGAGACCGCCGCCGCCGCCGGTCTCTTCGGCTCGGTAGACGCCAACCGCGGAGACCCGCGCAACGGCTGGGACACGGATCAATTTCCCATCAGCCATTACGAAACCGCCATGGCTATGCACGCCATCCTCAAAGCCGGAGGTTTTACCAACGGAGGCCTCAATTTCGACGCAAAAATCCGCCGCAACTCCGTCGATCCATCCGACCTCTTCATCGCCCATATCGGCGGCATGGACGCCTTTGCCGCCGGCCTTGAAATCGCCGACAGGATCATCGGCGACGGCAAGATAAACGCCTTTGTAAAACAACGCTACTCGACGTTCGATACCGGCGACGGCGCCAAATTCGGCAAAGGCGAACTGACCCTGGAACAACTCGCCAAAATAGGAACCGACGGCGGCTACGGGGAAAACGGAAAAAATGGGAAAAACAGGGGAATCGGTATTACCAGCGGCAGGCAGGAACATCTGGAGAACATTTTGAACCGGTATATGTTGGGGCTTTGGTGATTGCACCCGGCGACCGGCGGGAGCCATTGACAACCGTTTCTTCAGATAATAGACTGAATCATGGTGTAATCAGTCGAGTACATCACAAATTTTATTGCAAGGGGTGTGTAAAGGTGAGAAAATCGTTTGTGGTGGCAGCTTTGTTTGTTTTTGCGCTCTCTGTTTGTGTGGGGTTTGCCGGTCCGGCCTTGGCGGCCGCCAGAATAGGTATCTCCATGCCTACTCAGAGCTTGCAGCGCTGGAATCAGGATGGCGCCAACATGAAGGCCCAGTTCGAGGCCGCCGGTTATGAAGTGGATCTGCAGTTCGGCGGCGACAACGAAGTCCCGGTTCAGATGGCCCAGATTGAAAACATGATCGCCGGCGGCGTTAATGTCCTGGTCATCGCCGCTATTGACGGAAGCGCTCTCACCACGGTCCTTGAGGACGCCAAGGCCCAGGGTATACCGGTTATAGCTTATGACCGCCTGATCATGAACACCGACGCGGTTTCCTTCTATGCCACTTTCGACAATTTCCAGGTCGGAGTGATGCAGGGAGAGTTCATCCGCGACCGGCTCAGCCTCGACACCGAAGGAGGCCCCTTCAATATCGAGCTGTTCACCGGCGACCCCGGCGACAACAACATAAACTTCTTCTTCGGCGGCGCCATATCCATTCTCCAGCCCTATATCGACAGCGGCAGGCTTGTCGTCCAGTCGGGCCAGGCAACCAGAGACCAGGCCGCGACACCGGGCTGGAGCACGGAGAGAGCCCAGGCCCGCATGGAGAACCTGATCACCGCCAACGGCTACGGCCCGAATGGAACGGCGCTTCACGCCGTCTACTCCTCCAACGATTCGGTGGCTAACGGCATCACCAACGCGCTGCTTGGCGCGGGCTTCACGGCGGAAAATTTTCCTGTCCTGACAGGGCAGGACTGCGACATAACGTCGGTGATCAACATTCTGGCCGGCACGCAGAGCATGTCCATATTCAAGGACACCAGAACGCTGGCGGCCCAGGTGGTCAAGATGGTGGACGCTATCCTGAGAGGTGAAGAGCCGGAGGTCAATGACACCGAGACATATGACAACGGCACAGGCATAATACCCGCCTTCCTGTGCGCTCCCGTGGTCGCCACCGTAGACAACTACAGAGAACTGCTCATCGACAGTGGCTACTACACAGAAGATCAGTTGAGATAAAAATCCGGGTTATAACCGTTTTTACAGGCGGGTGGATTCATAAATCCCCCCGCCTGTTTCAGCTATAGGGGGGGATAGTATTTTGAAAGAGGCATTATTGCGGCTTAAAGGGATCGTCAAGGAATTCCCTGGGGTGCGCGCCCTCGACAACGTGGGCATGGACGTCGCGGAGGGGGAGATACACGCGCTTGTAGGCGAAAACGGCGCGGGCAAGTCCACTTTGATGAACATACTGTCAGGAATTTACCCTCACGGAACTTACGAGGGCGAGATAGTTTACGATGGGGAGCTTTGTAAATTCTCGACCATCCGGGACAGTGAGAAAAAAGGAATAGTGATAATACACCAGGAGCTGGCCCTCATACCTTACATGAGCATCGCGGAGAATATGTTCCTAGGCAACGAGCGAGGCCGCTATTTCAACCTCGACTGGGACGAAACTCACGCGCGCTCCGACGAATTTCTGAATATCGTGGGGTTGAACGAATCCTCTCACACGCTTATCAAGGACATCGGCGTCGGCAAACAACAGTTGACCGAAATCGCCAAGGCGCTGGCTAAAAACGTGCGGCTCCTGATCCTGGATGAACCCACGGCGTCCTTAAATGAAAATGACAGCCAAAAACTTCTGAACCTGCTCCTGCAGTTCAAGGAGCGGGGTATGACGTCCATTCTTATTTCGCATAAGCTGTCCGAGGTGTCTCAGGTGGCGGATCGCATAACGATTCTGCGCGACGGTCGGACAATCGAAACCCTAACTAAGGGAGTGGACGACCTCGATGAGGGACGCATCATAAAAGGCATGGTCGGGCGGGAGATGACGAATCGCTTCCCATCACGTGAGCCCAATATAGGCGAGATCACTCTGGAGGTCAAAAATTGGACGGTGCACCACCAACTTTACGAGGAGCGCAAGGTCTGCGATGACGTGTGCTTCAACCTGCGTAAAGGAGAGGTGGTGGGAATAAGCGGTCTGATGGGCGCGGGGCGCACCGAGCTGGCGATGAGCATTTTCGGCAAAAGCTACGGGCAAAACATCAGCGGCACAATGCTGATCGGCGGACGGGAAGTGCGTTTAAAAAAAGTGCGGGACGCCATAAGGAATAAAATCGCCTACGTTACGGAGGACCGTAAGGGCGACGGACTGGTGCTCGGCAACTCCATACGGGTCAACACGACCCTGGCGAATTTGCCGAAGGTGAGCGCCATGTCTCATATCGACGTGGAGCTGGAGCGCCGGGTAGCCGACGAATACCGCGAAAAACTGCGCGTGAAATGCTTCGGTGTGGAACAACACGTGGGAAACCTTTCGGGCGGCAATCAACAGAAGGTGCTGCTCTCGAAGTGGATGTTCACGGAACCGGACATCTTCATACTGGACGAGCCCACCAGAGGCATCGACGTGGGCGCCAAGTACGAGATTTATAAAATCATCAACGACCTCGTGGCCGAGGGAAAATCGGTTCTGATGATCTCCAGCGAAATGCCCGAGCTTTTGGGGATGTGCGACCGCATATACGTCATGAGCGAGGGGCGCGTCGTGTCGGAGCTGACGCGCGAGGAAGCCAGCCAGGAGTCCATTATGACCAGTATCCTTCAAGCGGGTAAAGGAGCGTGACGAGCGATGAAAATAATAGAAATCATGAAGAAGAATCCCATGCTGATCGCCCTGATTCTGGTGATGCTGTTCTTCCATTCGTGGATCGTGATGGCCGGCAAGGGGTCCTTGTTCGCGCCGCGCAACATCACGAATCTGATCGCCCAAAACGCGTACGTCATCATCCTGGCCACCGGAATGCTGCTCTGCATCCTGACCGGCGGCAACATCGACCTTTCCGTCGGCTCGATGGTGTGCCTCGTGGCCGCGTGGGGCGGAACCCTCATCGTGAAATGGAACAACAACGTCTACTTCGGCGATACCATCCTGCTGCGCGGCAACGTCTACACCAGCATCGTCTTGTGCCTCCTGATGGGGATTCTTCTGGGCGCGATACAGGCGTATTGGATCGCCTACGTGAGGATACCTCCCTTCATCGTCACGCTGGCGGGCATGCTGGCGTTTCGCGGGCTGGCGCTGGTGCTGCTGCAGGGGCTCACCATCTCCCCCATGCCGGCGAACTACACCCGGTATTTCGGCAGCTTTTTGCCGGTTTTGCCGGCGGGGGCCGACCCGGCCGCGAGAATGAAGACGTCGCTGCTGGCGGGCGCCGCGATATGCGCGGTTTTTATAG
>WRKN01000131.1 GCA_009778055.1 Synergistaceae bacterium | reverse complement strand
GAACGGCAATACATCGGTTACATTTATATCCGCGGTGACGCTGATTACACAACGAACATCCTCAATAAAATGTTTGAAGATGCCGGCGCGCTTCCATTTTTCCAAAGATATTTTGCGCTGGATAGAGGCCGCGCTCACATTATCACCCTTTTATACCAGTTTGAAATAAAAGGCCTAAAGTAAGGCCCAAATTGACATCCGTTTGATTGCAACCTGGTATCACTCAAGGCCGAGGGGCGATATTACGAAGCGCGAGCATCGTTATGTCGTCGGCCTGTTCGGCGCCGTCCGCGAACCGCTCTATCGCGGCGCCCACCGCTTGAATCAATTCTTCCGGCGACATTGTTCCCGCCGCCGCTTCCTGTGCCTTCGCCGACATCAATTCTATCAGCCGCTCGTCCCCGAAAAATTCTTCCTCTGTGTCCATAGCTTCGGTTACCCCATCGGTATAGAGCAGCAGGAGATCTCCCTCTCCAAACTCCGTCTGCTGCGCGGCAAAACTGACGTTCTCCAAAGCGCCCAGCATGAGGCCGGGCGCGATTGGCAGCCAAAGGGCCTGTCCGCCGCGCAGCAGTACCGGCGGCGTATGGCCCGCGTTCGCGTATCTGAGGATACCTTGCTTTGTGTCCAGAATGCCGACGAAGGCCGTGACGAACATACCCGTATCGTTGTTTTGACAAAGCTGGGCGTTAACGGCGGCCAGCAGTTCGTGAGGCTCCCCGCCGGAGAGCGCGTGGGTTTTTATCAGAGTCCTGGCCACCATCATGAAAAGGGCCGCGGGAACTCCCTTGCCCGAGACGTCCGCTATCACCACGGCCAGTTTGTTCTCGCCGACGACAAAAAAATCGTAAAAATCCCCTCCCACCTCCTTGGCCGGAGTCATGCCGGCGAAGATCGCCGCGTCCGGGAGATTGAGGAAAGGAGGAAAAATTCTCGGGAGGACGCTTTCCTGGATGGTTTTACCCATGTCCAGCTCGCTTTGAATCCGTACGCGGCGCTCCGTTTCGTCGGCCAGCCGGGACGCGAAATCGCGAATTTCCCCGAACATCACGTTCACGGAGACGCTCAGGTCGCCGATCTCGTCATTCGAGCGAATCGTCAGCTCCTTGAAGTTGACGTCGTTCACATTTCGCGTAAACTCGCCGGTCTTTTCGGCCACCGCCTTGATGGGGTTCACCACGGAATGTCTGACCAGGAAGAAAAGGGCGGTGGAGCAAAGCGCCATGACGGCCGCCGTCGCCGACGCGATGACGGCGAAGTGCCGCATCAGGAACTCCAGGATGTAATCCATGGAAATGTCCACGCCAACATACGCGAACGGAATCCCCGAGTCCTTTCGCGGTATCGGTACGTAGGCCGAGGCAAGGTACCCATATCTGCTGACGGTGATGTCGAGCCCCTTTGTAGGTTCTCCGGTACTCATGGCAAGCTGCACCGTTTTGAAACTTTCGTCGTAATAGTCGCGCGCCCCGAGGGAGGTGTCGATCGCGTCCTCGTCCTCCGGGTCGTAGATGTCGAAAATGTACATGTACTCCCCGTCGCCGACCGGCATCTGGACGTAGAGGTACTTGACGTCCAGGCTTCTTCTTATGCTGTCCAGTTCCGCCTCTATGACGCCGTAACGCTCGTCCCGTTCGAGCGTCTCCGCGTAGCGCAGGAGTTCGTCCGGGTCAAGAATGGAGGAGGCCAGCTTCGCGGCTCCAAGCGCGTATTTGCCGTAGTGTTCGAGCATGGATCTGCGATAGCTGTCATATGTGACCACGCAGACCAGCGTCCCTACAATGACCGCGAAAACGCCGAAAAGGGCGGCGAATTTCGTCGTAAGCGAATATCTCGTTCCGGCCGGCATGGCTTACCGCTCCGCGGCGCTGAGCCTGAGCAGCGCCGACCCGACAAGGAAAACTACGGACAGAACGGCGAGCCACCCCGCGACCTGAAGCAGCCCTTCGCCCACTCCGACGTGAAGCACGTAGCTGAACACGAACGGGCCGACGGTTTGCGCCGCGTTCTCCACCACGTTGGAAACGCCGATGGCTTTTCCCTGCCCGTACTTTTCAACCTCGGGCAGCTCGGTGTAATAACTGCTGGAGAGCGATTGCCCGAAACAGTCCGCGAAACCCATCAGCACAAGGACGGAGAGGAGCGCCGGTATGTTCTGAAAATAAGCGAACATGGCGAAAGAACCCGCGTATATGAGCGTCCACAGACACAGCGAAAACGTTTTCCCCAATTTTTTGGAAAAGACGTTCGTGAGCATTGTACTGAAAAAGACGACCACCAGGCTGTTAAGGAGGAACGCGTAGCCTATGCTGCTCTCGGATATCCCAAAATCGAAACCTACAATCGGAAACAGGTATATGATGAAGTAGCCGGATACAATCGCCGGGCCAAGCAGGGCCATGAAATACGAAAATACCCTGGGCGAGAACAGAAAGCGCGCGGCGCTTATTTTCTGAGTTTCCCGCGTTTCCCGCGCAGCCCCGTCCGGCCTGTCCAGTTTTAGGGAGGAGTCCAGCTTCGTCATGTACGCGCAGGAGAACGCCAGAAGAATCAGGCTGGTCAGGGCCGCCATTCCCAGCACAGCCTGATGGGACAGCCAGTTGGTCAGAAAAGCGCCGAAGACGACGCCGGCGTTGATCCCGGAACTCATCGCCACCGCGAAGCCGGCGAAGCCCCTGTCCTTCTCCGAGGGGTCTTCCTCTCCGGCAACCCGCAGGTTGGCGAGAAACAGCATCAGCCCGCAGCCGAATCCGCACACGGCAAAACCGGCCGTCAGCGTGAAGAAGTTATAAAACGCGAACGCCAGGCAGGCGCCGAAGACGATAACGGCCGCGCCGATAATAGCAGTCCGGCGGACCCCGAGTTTTTTGACGAACCAATCTCCCAGGAGGGCGGCGATTGCCCCCATGAAAACGTCGGCGGAGATGGGCGCCGCTATGAGAAATTCAACGGGCAGCGACCATGAAAAACCCGCTTTCAGGATCAGCTCCCGGGCGTATATCGGCAGGAAACCGGTGCTGACGTTCGTTATGAAATAGACTAAAAAGACCGCGCTCCGCACCATATCCACCGGCACGCGAAAAGCGCTGACATCCAGGGGAGAACCGGCGGCGGAGAGCGTTTTCCTGCGCCCGTCCACGAACACCAGAAGCTCGATCACGACGATAATCATGGCCACGCTCACGGAGATGACGTTTAAGAAAAGATTCAGTATGAGGTCTATGGTCTCCTTCCTGAACGCCGCGAGAGCAGTGCCTATCTCTATCAGCCCGATAGGCTCCCCGTCTCCGCCGTACACGGGGCAGAGGGAAAAGATTACCCCTCCGTCGACCCATGACGGGTTGATGTACGTTTTATGCTGCCCGGTGCTCAGGATTTCCATCTCGTCAGAACCTTCAAGCGGCCAGTCGTAGGGATAGTTTACAATGCCGTGGTCGTTGTCCGACTCGAATACCTCGGCGACGGAGCCGTCGAGGATTTTGTAGAGCACGCAGTACATTTCCGAATACTCCGCCCGAGACATGATTTTCTCCAGCGTATAACTGATAAGGGAGTGATCCTCGTTCATGTAGTCGCTCACGCTGTCCAGCCTGGCGAAGGCGTCGGCCGGAATCTGCATGGCCACGAGTTCCGCGACGTTCGTCAGGCGGCTCTTCATCTCCCGCGTCATCCGGTTCGTGATGTCCTTTGTCACTATCAGGCAGAAAACCGCCGTGATCAGCATGGTTCCCACAATGACGGCGGCGCTGAAGTTGATTACAAAGTCGTTTTTCCTTATAAGGAAGCGCGCGAGGCTGACCATGCCCCAGACGCAGCCCGCCAGCAGGATTAAGACCGCAAGCCGGGAGCACAGGCGCAAGGCAAAAATGACGTTGTTCACGCTGAATTCGTCAATAACGGACTTTTCTTCGGAGTCAAGGTCAATGACGCCGCTCTCGCTTACCGCAACGAAGCCGCTTTTGGCTGAGACGCGGTAATATATCGTGTCCGGATCGCCATAGACGAGTTCGGGTTCTCCGAAAGTGACAGAAGTAACAGAAGTAACAGAAAACACGCCGCGGCGGGCCAGGTCGGTGAAATATAAAACCCCGTCGTCACCGACAGCCGCGTCCCACGGCGTTGAGGCGGCGGACGCGAAGACGCGCTCAACCCCTTCATCGTCCGCTTTGTATATCTCTCCGCGCCTGGTTGTAAAAAGAACAAGCGTTTCCTCGCCGTTTTTGTCTGCTTTGCCTGCCTTGCCTGCTTTTCCTACGTCGAAAGAGTTGAACATTTTCGACGCCATCGGAAAATCCCAGGCAGCCTCGGCCTTTTCGCCAAAATTATGGGAGTGAAGCACGAAACGCTCGTCTTCAAGCGTAACAAAGGAGATACCCCCCTCGGCGTTTCGGGCGAGTCCGGCTATGCTTCGGTCAAAAGTCGGGTGTTCATGGTCTATTCTGAAAATCTCCTCCGGGAAGCGCCTGCCGGGCGGATATTTTTGCACAACCTCGGAGGCTATACGCCTGTTCCTGCCGTCGCGGATTACGTCGAGCACGAATATATCGCCGGCGGCGTCCACCGCCAGGCCGTATATCTCGGAAAAGCGGTTTCTCCCGGACGTCATCAAAAGATCCGCTTTCCCATCGGAATCCGTCCTGACTATCCTTTTGCGCCCCGAATCCACTATGTACACGCCGTACGGCGCGTCCTTGACGGCAAGCGCCGGGGAATGGACCGCCAGGGAGCCAATGCTCCCCAAGTGCAGAAAAACGCCTCCAAAAACGGCAAAAAAGAAAACCGACATCACAAACAAAGAGGCGAAAATAATCCGCCACACGGACAACTTCCGGTCATTCATCGGGTAAGCCTCATTTCCTTTCACGTCAGCGGCCGGGCTCGCGCGAGAGTTTCACCACGTACCTGTGCGCCAGGGCATATTCGCCCATCCTGCTTTTTTGCGCCCGTAACCCTTCGCTGCCCATGTCATCCGAATAATTGACGTACCCGCATCCGCCGCCGAAGCTGTCCATCAGCGTCGCGTTGAGATACTCGTTGAGTCCCCTCGTCCTCCATCGGACCTTTTTCGACAGAAAAAGCATGGTATCCTTCTGGAAGCAAACGGTTCCGAAGGCGATTGCCTCCCCTTCCGACTCTATGATAACGCCTTTCATGCCAAGTTCGTCCCAGCCTTCCATCATTCGCGACACGACCTTGAGTTCACACCCGCAGAAACAATCCGGGCACATTCTCTCGCTGCAAAAAAAATTTTTCGTGACGGCAAGCGCCGCCTCTTTCGCGTCTCCGTCGTACGACGCAATTTCGTGGACGCGCGGACGAAAACGGCGTTCAAAGCTGCGCCTCGCCTCCCTGGAAGACCTCTTTTGAAGCCCCTCGGCAAAGCCTTTCCCGCTGAAAACGTAATCGCTCCAGTCTCTATCATAACTGATTTCGGCCTTATAACCGTCCAGGGAGGAAAATTGGGGCAGCATAAAGCCGGGGGTCTCGTGAAACTCACAGGGCAGCCCCTCGTGCTCGAATTCGCGGAGCAGGGAACGCACCGCGGAAGAAAAGGCTCCGTCGTCCAGGACGCCCAACGGGGGAAGAGCATAGATATTCCCCGTTATAGTGTCATCCGCCACGACGCACAGATGCCCGTCGAAAATTTTGTATCTGATGACCAGCGCGAAATTCCACGCGTAGAGGCTTTGAAAGTAAACGGGAGAGGCAAGCGCGGCGGGAAGGAACCCGGCGTAATAATCATAAGAAGCCTTCGTTTCCAGCGTCAACGGAACAAAAGTTTCAAACCTGCCTTTTTGGTAAGCCTGACGCGTGGGTTGAGGTTCGTTAAGCAGCACTTTTTCAGCGATCAAACATATCCCGCTCCAAACTTCGCGCCTGCCAAGCGTACCATCCCGGCAGGCGCGCAAACTTTTATCAAGACGTTAACAGATTGACAGATAAAATAGGGTAACTGAAAGTTACCTTATTTCGTCCGTCAGTGTGTTAATATTATAAAATATGTTTATGAAAAATGGGGGGATAAAATGATGAAAGATGAAAACTTCGTAATAACCAGAGAGAAAGCTGACGGAGTCACCAAATTTGCCATAGAAGGCCGCGTGAATTCCAAAAATTCGTTTACGCTTCAACGGAAACTGGAAGACTCCCTGAGCAGCGGAGAAACCAAAATAATTTTGAACATGACTCAGGTCAAGTACCTGAGTTCCGAAGGAATAAGGGTGATTATCAACATTTACAAACAAGCTGAAAAAGCGGGGGGTAAACTGAGAATCGAACAACCGTCCGAGGTAGTTAAAAATGTTTTGGGGCTGGTGGCGTTGAACGATATGCTGGTTCGGAAATGAAAAAACTGGTGGTCGAGGCGAGCGCCGATAACCTCGATGACGTATTGGATTTTGTAAACGAGGAACTCGAGCGGCATAACTGCCCGTCAAATTTACAAAATCAAATAAACGTAGCGGTGGAAGAAATTTTTGTCAACATCGTGAACTACGCTTACAAACCGGCGGGCGGCAGCGTCGCCGTATTTGTTTACATTTACGCCGGAGAGGAAGCGGTAATAAGATTTGAAGACACAGGCAGGCCTTATAACCCTCTCGAACACCCCCCGCCGGATTTGGGCAAACCCCTTATGGAGCGCGAAATAGGGGGGCTTGGGATTTTTTTGGCAAGGCAGCTTATGGAGACGGTTGTTTATAAGTACACGGATGATAAAAACGTTCTTGTAATGACGAAAAAATTTTAGTAAGAAAGGGAGCGCTTCAGCAGCGCTCCCTTTGTCCAGAGGAAGTCGTGCCTATTGATTCTAAAAACTGTTTTATACCATGCAATTTAATTTAATTTCTCTCCCGCCTACGCCACCCACCAATTTTGGCCCGCCGCCGCGCCCGGTTTGCGCGGATAGGACGGAGACGTGGGAGATATTTTCTCCCAGACGACAAAAAAATAATCCCTCTCGCCACTCCCATAAGACAGCAGCGTGGGGCTGGAAAACCCTATAGCGTTCCATTTATCCCCTACTTCCTCCAGTTCCCGTACTCCCTTAGGCCCTTTAAAAGCCGCCGCTCTGCCGCCGCGCGCCACCAAA
>WRKN01000130.1 GCA_009778055.1 Synergistaceae bacterium | reverse complement strand
GCTGGAAAGTTCTACAGTGTGTCCGTCACTTTAACGGACGACGTTAGCATACCTGGAGACAAAACCCTTAACGTACCGCCCGGCGCCGTTCTTACCGTGCCGGAAAGAGTAACGCTCATCAATAAAGGCACAATCAACAACCAAGGCACGATCAATAATCAAGGAATAATCCAAAACAGCGGCTCGATAACGGGGAAACCTGTCACTGGGACGCTCAAAATAACCTCGGTGAAAACGACGCTGACCGCCGGTTCGGAAACAAACGGTCAGATAGTCGCCAAAGCTGCGGTAACCGGCATCGCGGGAACTGTGAACTACAGCATTGAAGGTTTCCCCAAACTTCCGGCGGGGCTTGGAATAAACGATACTACGGGGGAAATCACGGTCACCGACGCCTCGAAACTTGTACCTGCCGCGACAGTCGGCGTTACGGTCAAAGCCAGGGGAGGAACTTATGGCGAAGCGACGGCAAAGGTTGAGATAACTGTTGTTGATGATAATGGTGATAAAGATGATGACAAAGATGGCGACAATGGTAACGATGATGAAGATGATAACGATGATAACAAAGATGACGGCAACAATGGCAGCGACGATAACGGTAATAATTATGACCCTGTCAAGCCTATAAACCCAAACTTTGCCGGCGACGCTGATAACAACGGATGCGATACGGGAACCGGAAAATTCGGAGCACTGATCCCGCCGCTGGCGGTTATTGTCTGCGTGAAGCGCAGGATACGTGGCCGGATAAACAAGTTATGAACCGGCCATTGACGCGGATGAAATTTTCGCCGATAATTACATGCTGTGTTCCGCGTAAACTTTGGGGTGTAGCCAAGTGGTAAGGCAGCGGACTTTGGTTCCGTCATCGTTGGTTCGAATCCAGCCACCCCAGCCAATATTAACTTCAAGACAGTCCAATTAAAAAACCCGTGTCTTTCGGCACGGGTTTTTTATATTTTACTTCCGCTCCTTTTTCTTTTTGGGTGGGGGAGTCAGTTGCCAATATCACCCGGTATCCTGGGATAATTTTGCGTGTCCTATAATGTTCAATCCGTCACGCAAAGCCCGATAGATTAAAATGGATTTCCAAGGATGAATTTCCAAGACAATCTTATGCCTAATAGTAAATGTGACATAAGATACATTATAGGACATAAGATAGAAGTGGGGGAAAAGAAGAATGGCATATTTTACTTATATCGTCCGCTGCAGCGACGGCACGTTCTACACGGGCTGGACCGACGACCTCGAAAAAAGGCTCGACACCCACAACAAAGGCATGGGAAGCAGGTATACCAGAGCCAGGCTCCCGGTGGAGCTGGCGCACAAAGAGGAGTTTGCCTCCAAAAGCGAAGCCATGCGCCGTGAACGGGCAATCAAAAAGATGACCCGCGCGGCCAAATCAGGATTGATTGACGGAGCTAACCTTGTCTAGGTTTTATATCAATTTGAAATCAAGGGCCTGAAGTTAGAATAGCTAGAAGCAGTATTGTTGGGCATTTGAGTTTCAGATTCACATTCACATCCGTTCGCTCGCAACTTGGTATTAATCTCGGTTTAGTATAAAATTCGTTTACATATATATAAGGAAGGAAGGTTGTTTTATGGGCGGAAATTTACGAACCGGTTTGCGCTTTGTGCTCTGGATTCTATCAATAATGATGGTTTTATCGTCAAGTATGCCTTTGGAGGGCGCTCCGGCTGATACCGGCTTGATAACCTCCTTCTCCCCTACCGGGAACGTCGGCAACAACGTAACGTTTATAGTTTCGTTCGCCGAGCCGGTAGCGCCGTGGGAAAAAGTCGATGAAGCCCTGTCGGGCGAGGATTTCCCGTTTACCGTCACTCCCTCGATTCAAGCCGAGGGCAAGTGGCTGGACCAGAGCACTTTCTTGGCGTCGCTTCTGGCCCCGCTGAACATGGGCACCAAGTATACCGTATCGATTAAAGAAGACTTCAAAACGCTGAACGGAAAAAGCATCGGAAGCGGAACCTACTCCTTTCAAACGGCCGCGCCGTCGCTTTTGGCCGCCCAGGCCACGGTAACAAGCGACAGGGAGGTCAACGTCCGGCTCGACTTCAACATGCCGGTTTTCCCTAACCGCCTGCGCGGCTTCCTGTCGATAACGGACGTCAGGGGGCGCCAACTGGAATACAGGATTACCGGCGGCGTTTCCACAACGGCCAACGCAACCGTTTACACCAGAGCCGAAAATCTGCCGAATTCCCAATTGAACGTCAGGATAGCCGCCGGACTGACCGGCGAAAGAGGAAATCTCGTATTGGAAAGGGACGAGGTTCGGACGCTCGACGTAAAATCCGTCCTCAGGATTACCGGCCTGGAAGCTCGCTCCGATGGAAACATAAGGTTAGAAACCTCCTTTAGCATCGATCCGCAGGCAGCCGCGGACTTCATAAGCGTCGAGCCCAAGACTCCTTTCACCCTGCAATCATATTACGGTAGCACGTTTTTCATCCAAGGCGATTTCAAGCCGCGCGAAAGATTTGTTTTGACGTTCAAAAAGGGGCTTCCCAGCTCACAAAGAGGTATAGCTCTCGAAGAAGACTACGTTCAGGCGCTGATCATGCCCGACCTCGATTCGTCCATCGAGTTCCCATCAACCGGGGGAATGTACCTGTCCCCTGCCGCCGGAGGAAAAATACCTGTGGAACTCACAAACCTGCACAAATTGAAAATTGACATGTGGAGGCTTTACGAGAACAACATTCCATATGTCATGCGCGGCGAATACACGTATTTTCAGCGTGATCTCGCAAGGCGCGTATACAGCAGGCAAATCAACCTCTCCCTTCCCCTCAACGAAAGGGTACGCCGCAGCATATCGCTGGAAGACCTTCTGAGCGGCGACAACGGGCCTTCTAACCGAGGGCTTTTCATGCTGACGCTTTCCAACCCGGACAGCGAATGGTGGGACGAGGCCTCCAAAGTCGTCAACCTGAGCGACATGGGCGTGGTAGCTCGCCTGTGGGAAGACGGGGTATTGGTATGGGTCAACACCTTGTCCGGCCTGGAGCCGGTGACTGACGCCGACGTGCGGGTTTACAGCAACGCCAACCAACTGCTGGCGGAGGGCAAAACCGGCGCGGACGGAGTATGGCATTTGCAGCGCGGCGAAATATGGGACAAACGCGAAAATCTGGCCCCTCATTTTGTCACCGTAAGCAAAGAGCACGACGTCACCTTCGTCAGATTGACTCAAGGGCTTTTGTCGAAAGAGGTATTTGACACGTCAGGGCGTCCGTGGCTTACGTCGGGATACGACGCCGCGGTGTTTTCCGCGCGTGACATCTATCGAACCGGCGAACGGGCGGCCTTCAAGGCGGTGGTACGCAGCTTCGACCTTTCGACGCCCGCGCCGTTCCCCGTGCTTTTCATCGTGCGCGACCCCATAGGGCGCACGGTTAGGCGGAACACCGCTCTGCTCAGCGAGGAAGGCGGCGCGCTGCTGGATTTCGACATTCCCGAAAACGCGCTGACCGGCGTGTGGACGTGCTCGCTTTTTATTCCCGGCGACGAAAACAAGTCCATTGGGGTGATGAACTTCAACGTGGAGGACTTCGCCCCGCCCCGTATCGAGGTAAAACTGAGCGCGGACGCTGGCGAAATAACCTCCGGCAGCGAAAATGCCTTCAACGTATCGGCTAAATACCTTTTCGGCGCGGACGGCGCGGGGCTGAGATGGGAGGCCCTCTGGCGCGCGAGGGAGGGACTGTTTAAACCCAAAAACCCCAGATGGGCGTCCTACACGTTCAAAGACGATACCAGGAGTTTCTCCCCCGCCGCAGAGGACATCGTGTCCGACAAACGCCTCAACTCCGAGGGTGAGGAACGATTTTCCTTCTCCGTGCCGGACGACTGGCAGGGCACTGTCGTGGACGTGACCGTCACGGCGCGGGTGATGGAGGAAGGAGGGCGCTGGGTATACAACAGCCTGACCCTCCCCTACTACCCATCTCCGTGGCTTCTCGGCCTGGCCGCTCCGGAAGGCGAGCTGGCGGTGGGCAGGGAGCTAACGTTCCGCGCGGCCTCCCTCTCTCCGGGGGAAGAACCGGTTGACATTGACCTTATCGCAACTTTTTACCGCGTTACGTGGAACTACAATCTGGTTAATGTGGACGGGCACACTCGCTGGCAGAGCAGCGAGGAACTGAGCAAAATAGAAACCAAAAGCCTGACGACGAAGGACGGCGTGGGAAACGTCACGTTCAAGCCGGAGTCATGGGGAACTTACATAGTCAAGATCAGCGATGAGGAAGACAGCGCCAGCGCCTCAATCCGGTTCGACGCCTACAGCGCCGAATACGCGCAGAGGGGCTCGCAGCTCATCGACCGAGTGGAGATCGAAACCGACAAAATGTCCTATAATGTTGGAGATGTCGCCCAGATTACCCTGCGCGCTCCGTTCAAGGGCCTTTTGCTTTTCAACGTCGAGGCGTTCGGGTTCATAGACCGCAGGATAATCAGGGTGGAGGGTTCGGAAACCGTCATCGAGATGCCCATAACCGAGCAGATGACCCCCAACGCCTGGTGCGCCGCCTGGCTGATACGCCCGGTCGTGGAAAACGAAACGTGGGGCACTCACCGCGCGGTGGGGGTAAAACTCGTCAGTATCGATACAAGCGAGTCGCGCCTCAACGTGAAACTGGACGTCCCGGAGAAGATCGAACCCGCCGCGCGGCTCCCCGTTACCCTGACGCTTAGTATCCCGAACGGGAGCGTCCCGGACGGGAGCGGGCCGCAGGGACAGCCCGTCAGAGGGGAAATAGCCCTGGCGCTGGTGGATGACGGAGTGCTCGGCCTGACTAATTTCAAGACGCCCGACCTTGTCGGGCATTTCCTGGCCAGGCGGCGGATGAACTCGGACGGATACGACTTCTACGACCAGTTGATGCCTTTGGAGTCGAGGAGCACGGAACTGCTTCATCCGTCGGGAGGGGCTTTGCTGGAGGCCTTTTTCGGCGCGTCCGGCGGGCAGAGGTTCAAGATCCTTTCCATATTCGACGGAATGCTTTCCGCCGACGAAACCGGCGTCGTAAAGGTTGAGCTTGAACTGCCCGAGTTCAGCGGGCGCGGGCGCGTCTTCGCCGTCGCCTCGTCCGGCAGCCGCCACGGCATGGCCGAGCGGACGGTGCAGATTGCCCGCGACGTGACAACCGAGGCCGATTTGCCGCGTTTCGCCGCGCCGGGCGACGTTTTCACCGTCCCGGTGACCATCTTCAACTCCGGCGAGGAAACAAAAGAGGTTTCCGTCGAAGTGTCGGCGACGGAAGAACTGTCTATCGAAGGTGAAAACGCCGTAACCGTTTCCGTCCCCGCCAAAGGCTCGCATAGCTGGAACGTGGCCATTAAGGCCCTTGTTCCCGGAACGGCGGTATACAGCGTAAAGACCTCGTGGGGCGATGGGAAAAGTTAAGAGCAGGAAATAGAACTGCCGGTGCGCTCCCCTTTCCCCGTAATTACGGTTTCAGGCTCCGGGTTCTTCGAGAGCGGCGATACGAAAATAGACGTCGATAAAAAATCATTCGCCGGCGGCGTGTCCGGGAAATTGATTTTGGCCGACACCCCTCTCGTGGACATCACCAAAGCCGTGAACTTCCTCGCCAATTACCCCCACGGATGCCTTGAGCAGGTTATATCCTCGGCGTGGCCGTTCCTGGTTCTGCCGAACGCGCTGTCCGAGATCGACCCTTTGCTTGTCAACAGCGACGCGGTCAGGCTGAAAACAGGCCGCGCTATTTCCCGCGTCCAATCCATGCAGCTTTACGACGGCTCTTTCGTCAGATGGGCGGGGGACGCGCGCCCCTATAACTGGGGCAGTGTTTACGCGGCGCATTTTTTGACGGAAGCGCGAAAGGCGGGAGTCGAATACCCGGAGGAAATGCTCAGAAGCTCCGTCAACTGGCTGAGGCAGCTCCTGCCCTCCATCCCGGGCGGCGACGTCAATAAATTCCGGGAAATGGACGACTTCACCACCAAAGCCTACGCCGTTTACGTGCTGGCTCTAAACGGGGAAAAACCCCTTGGCTGGATACACTATCTGAAAGAAAACATCCAATACATGTGGCCGTCCGGCCGGATATGGCTGGCGGGAGCCGAGGCGGTCATCGACGGGCGCGCCGACGCGCTGAGGGGCCTGGGGACTTTCAGCGGATTCGACGGCGACGAGGCGCAGGCGCCCGAGGCCCTTCACGAAACCCTTGACTCCAGCGTGCGCAACGCCGCCCAGTTGCTGTCCATGTGGGCCGAGGTAGAGCCAAGGTCTGTTGAAGCGGTAAAACTCGTTCAATTCCTCCTGGATTCAGGCAGGAAAAATAACTGGCACAGCACGCAGGAAAACTCGGCCGTGGCGATGGCGCTGGGGCGCTACCTCCTCAGGGCCGGGTATGAAAAGGGGCAACTGGAAGCGACATTGTCGGGTCCGGGCGGAGAGGAAGAAAAAATCCTTTCGTTCCGCAGCGGAGAAAAGAAGCCGGTGGAAGTGGCGGCCCTCCCCGACTCTCCCTTGACCCTGCGCGCCGCGGGAACCGGAACCGGGTATTACACATGGCACGTCACAGGGTCGCCTGCCGCCGCTCCCAACCCCGCAGCCAGCGGGTTGAACGTGAGTCATATATGGGAGTACGGTAACGGGGCGCGGATTGAACCCGGACAGGACATCCCTCATGGAGCGAAAATTTTCGTTACCCTGATGCTGACCCCCATGCTGCCTGTAAGGGACGTGGCGGTCTCCTATCTTCTGCCCGCCGGGATGGAGATCGATAACCCGCGCCTGATTGAAAACCCGCGTACGATTGACGAAGAACACGGACGCGGGCAGGATGGGACCCGCTATGACGTCAGGGATGACCGGCTCGTCATTTTTATCGACGACCTGACTAAGGAGTCCTCGTACCGCTTCGTTATGAGGGCCGTTACGAGAGGCAGCTTCGCCGTGCCTCCCCTGGCCGCCGAGGCCATGTACAACAGCGGCGTCCATTTCGTCGGCGAGTCCGGAGGCAGCGTAACAATAAAGTAAGAAGCCGGGTAGGAGGGGGCGCGAGTGTTCGCCCCCGGCCTCCCACACCA
>WRKN01000129.1 GCA_009778055.1 Synergistaceae bacterium | reverse complement strand
CAATGACTATGTCGGGCATAAGCCGCCGGAGTTTCCGTGAGACGTGTTCGGTGTTCGGGTACTCGACAGTGCTGTCCGGAGGGTGCTCTGTGCCGAACAATCCGTTGATGAACTGGATAACCGCCCCTGCCGATAACCTCAATAGACGTTTCAGAATCAGGTCGAATATCTGTGGAGTTTCCCGTTTCAAATACCTCGCCGCCCCCTAGCCTGTCAAGAAATTATATTGAGGACTCGCTGAATAATCAAGCGGATTAAACGATGAGTGTTATCCGGCCGGCGACCCGGAAATTCAGTTCATGCTGGGGGAAATCTACGACACGACGTTAGCCCTACATGATGGAGCGCCGAAAGATAACGCGGATGCCGCGAAATGGTATCGCAAAGCGGCCGTTCAGGGTCATGCCCATGCCTGCCGCCGCCTGACCCGCCTTTACGCACTTGGCATGGGAGTACCGAAAAATTATTTTTACGCCCTGGGCTGGCTTCTGAGGTCGCAGTTTTAGGAGGAACCAAGCCCCGTTACTCCTAAATCATCTACATACAGGGAACGTCAGTTCACCAGGGCTTTTATCCTCTCCAAAGGCAAGACGGCGCTCTTGGCGATGACGTCAGGAGAGATACCGTTTGCCAGAAGGTTTCTCACCATTTCTTCTCTTTCTTTCTCGGCTTCTTTCCTGGCTTCTTTCCTGCCTTTTGCTATACCCCTAAGTTCCGCCTCTTCCGAATACGTAAGGATAAAGTCTTGCAGCATCACGTCACCCTCCTTAAACTCGTCGTATCTTTGATAAAGTTCTTTGTACAGCTTTTCCGTGTACTCCAGCACAAAACGGCCGTCTGGTTCGCTCAATAAACCGATTTTAACCGCGCGTTTTACCGCCTCTACAAGGTCGTCTATTATTCCTTTCATTTCCGCGCACAGCGCCGTGCGCCTCTTGGAGCTTCTCGCGGACACAACCTGTTTTCGCAGCTTCAGCACGTAGAACGGCAGCAATATCGCCAATTTTTTCTCTTCCAGTTCCTTTATCCCATAGTCCAGGAACTTGAAGGTCTTCACTACATAATCGTAGTTACCGCCTTCCGGAAATTCAAAAGAAATAACCACCTCGTCCGGCGTGCGTTTCGTTGTCTCCCAGTAGATGATTCGCGCGTTCGGAATCTTTAACGTAATTTTTTGTCCGCCGTCCGATAGCTCTTTTGTGCGAAGCCCCTCCGCAAAGCCGTACTCGAACATCCGAATGACTATGTTTTCGTCGTCGCCGATTTCAGCCTCTATATGGTAGACGTGGACTCCGTTTATTACAATGACTATGTCGGGCATAAGCCGCCGGAGCTTCCGCGATACGTGTTCGGTGTTCGGGTACTCGACAGTACTGTCCGTAGGGTGCTCTGTGCCGAACAGGCCGTTGACAAATTGGATAACAGCCCCTGCCGATAACCTCAATAGCCGTTTCAGAATCAGGTCAAATATCTGTGGAGTTTCCCGTTTCAAATATCTCGCCGCCCCTCGCCTGTCAAAAAATTATATTGAGGACGCGTTGAATAATCAAGGGGTTTGTAGGGGCGGCAACCTGCCGCCCGTGTGTTTGAGGTTTTTTGGATAAACGGGCGGCAGTCTACGTTATGATGGAACCTTGCGCCGTTTGGTTGATTTGGGCTTATCGGCCAGGGCCGTTTGCCTCTGAATCTCTTCGATCTCGGAAACCGTCAACGTTGCCGCCGCTAGCTTCGCCTGCTCAACGCCGAATCCCATTTTGAAAAGGTTGCGGACGACCTCAGCCTCGTTGCGCTTAGCTTCTTCACGCCCTATCTCAATGCCTATCTCAATGCCTTCTTGACGGCCTTCTTCGCGCGCTCCGTAGAGTCTGGCCTGCTCGTCGCGGATGGCTTTCTCACGTGAGTCGTACAAAAGCCTCATTTCTTCGTCCTGCGAGAGCCTTTTCATAATCTTGTAAGCCTCTCCTATCTCGGGGACCTTTGTCGCCAGCATCTCTATCTCCTCCTCACGCTCGGCGTTGATCAGGTTCATCCAGTAAATTTGCTGCTTCGTCTTTTTGTCCTCTTCCGAAGACGAGGAAGACGCGGGGACTTTCTCAAGCTCCAAGGTGTGGATTTCCATTATATCCGTGAAACACGACCCCGTTACTGGGTCATACAGCACGTATTTATTGTGGAAATGTTCGCTGTCGTCCACGAGGTTGTAGCTGAGGATCAGTATGGAGATCACTTTCTTGATTTTCTCGTATCCCTCGCCTGCCTTGAGTTGAACGCCAAGCATTTTACCCGTGTATGCCGTCGCTCTTTCTTTCATGAAAGGCGTACGCCTGACCTGAATCTCTACGTCGATTTGCTTGCCTTCTCTGGTTTTTATGTAGACGTCCAATATACCCAGTTTCTCGTCGGGAGATTCGACTCTCAACTGGGGGTCGGAGATTGTTATTTCATCATACTCTTCCGGCGGCAGGTCAAGCACGGCAATTAAAAAAGCCTTGAGGACAGCCTTGTTTTTCTCGTCACCGAAAACTTTTTTGAAGATGACGTCGTTCTTGAGAAACAGCAGCGGTTTTTCTTCGGGAGCTTTCTTTTTCATTTTTTTGCCTGACATCCGAACACAACCCTTTAACAGTCTACGTTAAACTGAGTTTATTATACTTGATAGAAGGAAATTTCAGGCTTGTCATCGGAGAAAGCCCATCGCTTAGAGGTTGTTTATCATCTCGCTCTCGAAGGATATTTGAGCGAAATTTCCGTGGAATGGTTTGTAGGGACGGCAACCTGCCGCCCGTTTCCTATTCCGCCCGCCCGTTTCCTACAGCCGGTAACACGGCACGGGCGGCAGATTGCCGCCCCTACGTCGATGGATCCCTGCGTTGGTGGATATTGTAAGGGCGCGCATTGCGCGTACGTTGCTTTCTCGGGGTTTCAATGATTTATTGCTTTATGTACGTGGCAAAGGCATAAAACGCTGCAAGAATTATTCCGGTTAAAGGTATGTAAATACCGACCAGCCACTTGAAGTTGCTGTCCAGCTTGTCTTCCAGCTTGATGAACCTCTGGTCCATTTTCTCGAACCTCTGTTCGATTTTCTCGAATCTCTGGTCGATTTTCTCGAATTTGGCTTCCAGATTTGCTTCCAGTTTTTCAATGGCACGAGTAAATTTATCGTCCTGCTTTTCAACGGACTTTTTTATATTGCCTAAGTCGGAATCTAAACGCTTAATTTCGGAGCTAAAAACTTTTTCCTCGACAAACGAAACAGACCTTGCTTCCCCCAATACGCGTTCGCTTAATCGCGACGGCGCTTCTTTTTGCTGGGTTATCATTTTTCCGCGCCTCCTTCATTTACGATACAGGATAACTTTATCACGAAAGAGGGCTTTGGGGAACAATCTCCGCTCAATTATAAGGCCCCAGCACCGCGCGGATATAAAGCTCCGGGCTGCGAAGCTCTTCCGCCGCGCGCCGGATTATTCCTGTTACTCCCTCCGCGCACAGACCCATCATAATGGAAACCAGCACCAAAAACAGGCAGGGAAGCATAAATCGCCGGTAGTCGAAGGAAGGCTCGAGGGCCTCCTGACGCACCGGCTTTTCCTGCCCCCAGTAACAGTAGATGAATATTTTCATCATCGAAAACAGAGTCAGAAACCCTACGGCCAGCGTGAAAAACATCGCCCAGTAATTTCCCGCCTCCAAGGCCCCCGACAGCATCAGCAGCTTCGCGAAGAAACCCGACAACGGCGGCACGCCCGCCAGGGAGACGCCTCCCAGAAAGAAGCCCCAGCCCAGAAGCGGATAACGGAGCAAAAGCCCTCCCATCCGCTTGAGGTCGTTTGTGCCGGTGATTTCCTCCGTGACCCCGGCGAAAAGGAAAAGGGCGGATTTTACCACGATGTTGTGCAGCGCGAAATAAATGGCCGCCATGAGTGCGGCGGTGCTGTTGATGGCAAGGCCCATAACCATATAGCCGACCTGGCTGACGATGTGGTAGGAGAGGATACGCTTGAAATTATACTGCGCGATGGCCCCAAGCCCGCCCAGAAACATGGTGGAGACGCCCAGCGCGAAAAGCAGGCCGTTTGTAAAAGCGGGGTCGCCCGTGAACATCAGCGTGAAGACACGGATCATGCAGTATACGCCGACTTTGGTCAGCAGCCCGCCGAAAAGGGCGGAAACCGCCGCCGGCGGCTCTACGTAGGACTGCGGCAGCCAGTAGAAAAGCGGAAATATCGCCGCTTTGCCGCAAAAGACGACGATGAAAATCACCGCGACGAGGGATATAATCCCCTGATTCTCCGCCTGCGGCAGCTTGCGCGCGAGGTCTGCCATGTTGAGAGTGCCGGCAACGCCGTACAAAAGCGCCGTCCCGACGAGGAACAAGATTGACGTCAGGACGTTGAGCAGGACATATTTGTATGTTTCCCTGAGCTGTCCCTTTGTGGAGCCGATTGCCATCAGCACGTAAGAGGAAATGAGGAATATCTCGAAGAATACGTATAGATTGAAAATGTCTCCGGTGAGGAAAGCGCCGTTCACGCCGACCAGGAGCATCTGCACCAGAAAGTAATAGAAATGGCGCTCGCGATGTTCGTCAACCAGCCTGAACGAATAAAAAATAACCGCCGCCCCCGCAAGCGAAGCCGTAAGCACAAACAACGCCGCGAGTAAATCCGCCGCCAGTGTGATGCCGAACGGCGGCGCCCAGTTTCCGGCCCAATATACAATGGTTCCCTTTGCGGACACGGTACGCAGGAGATATACGGCGTTCACCAGCGCCAAGAGAGCGGAAAATCCGCTCAATAACCGCTGCGCCCGAACGTTTTTATAGAAGAAAATCAGTATGACACCGGTAACCCAGGGGATCAGAATCGGTGTCAAGACCTGATTGACGCTCATCTTATTCCATGCCTTTCAAATCTTCGGTGTCGTCTGTGCCGAGGGTCTGATACGCCCGGAAGCTGAAAACAATGATCAGCGCGGTGAGCGCGAAGCCAATGACAATTGCCGTCAGTATCATTGCCTGGGGAAGGGGGTCGGCATACGCGATTGCGCTCTCGCGCAGAACCGGCGCTTCGCCGCGTTTGAGTTTGCCCATCGTGATGAGCAGAAGGAGCGCGCCGTGGGTGAGCAGCGACGTGCCGAACAGGATGCGCAGCAGTGAGCGGCTGAGGAGCATATACGTCCCGGCGGCAAATATGAAGCCGGTCACGACAGCCATCAGCGCCTCCATCAGAGCGCCTCCTCTTTTGGTTCGCCGCTCTGCCCTATGCCGGTGATGATCGTTAGGCAGCCGCCTGTTACCACCAGATAAACCCCAAGGTCAAAAATCAGCGCGGTGGCGAGCTCAATTTCGCCTAAATGCGGAAAATGCACGCGGCCGAAGGTCTGAGTAAGAAAGGGATAACCAAATAACAGGGCTCCAAGACCGCAGGACATGGAGCAGGCCAGACCGAGCCCCACCAGGTACTTGAAGTCAAAGGGCAGGTTTTTACGGATGAAGTCGGAGCCGTGGTTTACATAGAGCAGCACAATACCGGCCGCCGTCATGAGCCCCGCTATAAAGCCGCCGCCCGGGGCGTTGTGCCCGTTCCAGAGAAGGTAAAAGGAAAACATGAGGATAAAAAAGGTAAGCGGGCGCAGCACGGTGTTGATGACGACGCCGCTGCCCTGCATTTTCCGACGGGCGGACGCCGCCGGCTGGCTTTTAGCATCCCCCCCGACGGTCAGCGATATCAGGGCAAAGACGCCGATGGCGGCGACTGAGATGACCGAGATTTCCCCCATTGTGTCCAAGGCGCGAAAATCGACGAGAAGGACGTTGACGACGTTGCTCCCGCCGCCCAAGAGTCTGGAGTTTTCAATGTAGAAATTTGAAATGGTGTCGAACATCTTGCTGCCGTGCCCAACTAGGGCGATTGTGGTCACCGCCGCGCCCATTGCGATGGAAATGGCGAGGTTGACCGCTTTGTCCGGCGAGGGGGCTTTTTCCCCTTCTTTTTCTTCGCAGTCGGGGGGAAGGTATCTGAACGCCAGGAAAAACAAAACGATCGACACGGTCTCGACCACAAGCTGGGTAAGCGCGAGATCCGGGGCGCTGAAAAGCACGAATAAAAAAGCCACGCCGTACCCGACCAGCCCCAAAGAGAGCACCGAGACCGCGCGTTTTTTGCTTTTCACGACGATGCCCGTCGCGGCGGCCATCGCGGTGAGCCAGGTTATTTCATGTACTCCCACGGGAGCCAGGTCGGAGAAATTAAGCACAAACGCTCCCTTGAACCCCAACACGGCGGCGACGGCCAGGATGAAGGAAACGCAGGTAAACCGCACGTAGTTTTGCAGCCGCCCGGTCATGTAGGAGTTGGTGACGCGGTTCGCGCCGTTCGCGAGGGCGTTGTCCGAGATAAGCCAATCGTAAATTTTATTGCCGGACAAAATAACGGGGGTGCGGTGGAAAAGGTCGTGAATCCGGTCGAGTTTGAGATAAAGGTAAACTCCGGCGGCGGTGGTTATGGCCGTCATGATGAAAGGCGTGTTGAAACCGTGCCAGTACGAGATGTGGAACTCGCCGCTTGTCCCGGTGACGGCGTCGGCCGCGGGGATCAGCAGGGCCTCCGCCAGGGGGTTGGCGAACAGCGCGGCCAGAATCGTGCCCGAGGCGAGGATTGCGCTGGGTATGAGCATCATCTTCGCCGGTTCATGAGGGGGCCGAGGGGACTTGTCGGTCAACGGGCCGCCGTAAAAAAACCTGAACACGATCATCATGCAGTCTAAAAACGTAAAGATGCAGCCCACTACGGCAAGGACAGGGAACAGCCAGGCAAAGGGGCCGAGTATGGCCAGGCTGCCGCGCGCCGCCAGGAGCGAATTTTCATAAAGCATCTCCTTGCTCAGGAAGCCGTTGAACGGGTACACCCCCGCCATGGCGAAAGCGCCGCAGAAGGCCAGCGCAGACGTGACCGGCATGGCCTTTGAAAGGCCGCGCAGGAGCCTCATGTCGCGTGTGCCCGTGGAGTGGTCAACCATGCCGGCGACCAGGAAGAGGCTCCCTTTAAAGATGGAGTGATTGACCATGTGAAAAACCGCCGCGATGACGGCCTCTCTGGAGCCGCAGCC
>WRKN01000128.1 GCA_009778055.1 Synergistaceae bacterium | reverse complement strand
TTTCCCCGTGCCCGTCTCCCACTCGGACTGTCCCTTCAGAAAGAGCACTTTACCCGATATCACAACGCTGTTTTCCCAATTCAAAAAAACGCACCCACTTTTCGCGTAGTTTAATGTTGTATTCTTCGAGGCTATTTTACGACACCGCGACGGGAAAGCCAACGGTTTTAACCTTTGGATGAGGACGTCCGCCACAGGTAGAATCCCAAGCGTTGAGGCTCTCAATAAAGAGTTGTCTGCGTGGGAAACCCACCGTGACATCAACCAAAAAGGTGTCGATTAGCATTTTACAACCACTGATGCTCGTACCCCCACTTCCATCAGTTCTCAGCACTTGACTTTACCGGCAACATGTTTTAATTTTTAATAAAGATTTATTTTTTGGAAGGAGACTGACAATGTCTGACGTGAAATTTTTTTCCGGCGAAAGCGTTCCGCTGGAGATGCACAAAGTGCGCATGGTGCAAAGGGTAAACCTGCTGCCGGTGGAAGAACGCCTGAAGTGCATGGGTGAAGCCGGGTTCAACACATTCCTGCTGAAAAACAGGGATATATTCCTGGACATGCTCACAGACAGCGGCGTCAACGCCATGAGTGAAAATCAATACGCCGCCATGATGCGCGCGGACGACAGCTACGCCGGGTCGGAGACTTTTTTCCGTCTGGAAGAGGCGCTTCAGGACATGTTTGGAATGAAGTATTTTCTGCCCGCGCACCAGGGCCGCGCGTGCGAAAACATCATTGCGCAGACGCTTGTAAAGCCCAAACCAAAATCCGTCGCGCTGATGAACTACCATTTCACGACGACCAAAGGGCATATTATCCAAAACGGCGGCAGCGTCGAGGAACTCATCGGCGACGACGGGTTCAAGATACAGAGCGACGAACCCTTCAAGGGCGATATCGACATTGCCAAGCTGAACGAGGCCATAAAGCGGCTTGGTAAAGAGAAAATCAGTTTTGTACGCATAGAGGCGGGAACCAACCTCATTGGCGGTCAGCCGGTCTCCATGCGCAACATGCGCGAAGTGTCGCGGATCTGCCGCGGGGAGAACATAAAGCTGATATTCGACGCAAGCCTCCTGGCCGACAACCTGTACTTCATCAAGACGCGTGAGGCGGAGTTCAAAAATACCGGCCTGAAGGAAATAACGCGCGAAATGGGCTCGCTCATGGACGTCATATACTTTTCGGCGCGAAAGCTGGGCTCGGCCCGCGGCGGCGGCATCGTTACGTCCGACGACGGAATGTTTGCCGCGATGCGCGAGCTGGTGCCGTTGTATGAGGGTTTCCTGACCTACGGCGGAATGTCGGTGCGCGAAATGGAAGCGATGGCCGTGGGACTGCATGAAACGCTGGACATCGACGTGATCAGCCAGACGCCTATTTTCGTGGAGGCTATGTGCAACGAACTCCAGGCGAAAGGAGTTCCGGTAGTTATGCCTCCCGGCGGCCTCGGCTGCCATCTGGACGCCAAACAGTTCTGTTCACACGTCCCGCAGAAGCAATACCAGGCCGGCGCGCTGGCCTCGGCGCTGTATATCACAAGCGGCGTGAGGGGCATGGAGCGCGGCACGCTCAGCGAACAGCGCAATGAAGACGGCAGCGAAATTTTGGCGGAAATGGAACTGGTGCGGCTCGCGCTGCCCAAACGCGTGTTTACGCTGTCCCAAATCAAATATACGGTTGACCGTGTGGCGTGGCTGTTTGAAAACCGCCGTTTGATAGGAGGGCTGGAGTTTGTGGAGGAGCCGAAAGTGCTCCGCTTCTTCTTCGGCCGCCTGAAACCGATAGGGAACTGGCCCGAGGTGCTGGCTCAGCAGTTCCGCAAGGACTTTGGAGAGAGTTTGTAGAAATCGCACAAGCCGGCGATGGCGCAGTTTGGGCATATAGGGGCGCGGGCCTTACATATCGCTCTGCCGTGTTCTATTATGTTGACGTGCCCGCCAAGGTAACGTGATGGGGGTACTTCGCGCTCCATAACTGCGCATATTTCCTCTGCGGAGGTCTTTTCCGGGACGAACCCTATGCGCTTGCACACTCTCGCTATGTGTGTGTCCACCGGGAAGGCGGGCAGCCTCATGTCGAACAACAACACACAGGCCGCCGTCTTCTCCCCCACGCCGGGTAATGACAAAAGATATTCTCTCGCCTCGTCCCGCCCTAGTCCGGCCAGGGGCAGGATTGAATAACGCCCGAAATCCCGCAGCACAATCTCCAAAATCTCCAGAATCCGCCCGGCTTTGGTAGGCGCCAGCCCCGCCGGGCGCACCGCGTCAAGCACCGCGCCATACCCGGCGGATACGGCAGCCTCCCACTCCGGGAACCGTTCTTTCAAACGCGCGTAAGCAGCGTCCCTGTTCCGGTCGTTCGTGTGCTGCGACAGCACGGTCAGGACAAGCCCGTCCAGAGGCTCGGGGTGTCCCATGTCAGGGGACGTTTCCTCGTTGTGCCAGCAGCCCTCCAGGATATCCAGAACTTCCGCGATCCATTTCGCGCGTTTAGTCATCTTCGTCGGAATTTTTGCCGCCGCCTCCGCCACCAAATTCTTTGCGCAGCCTGGAACTGTCTTCGAGGAGTTTTTTCAGCCGCAGTTTTACTTTGGAGTGTACGGAGTTGGTGGAAAACGTTCCGTCTTTCTTCCCTTTCCCGGCCTTTACGCCGGTCAGTATCTCTATCCCCTCGTCTATCGTGTCGACAGCCCAAATCGAAAACTTTCCGCCCTTGACGGCGTCCACCACATCATGACCGAGCATAAGGTGTTTTACGTTCCGCTTTGGTATCATGACGCCCTGTGTGCCGCTTAAACCCCTGACTTTACAGCACTGGAAAAAACCCTCGACCTTTTCGTTGACGCCGCCTATGGGCTGGACGTTGCCGAACTGGTCTACCGACCCCGTGACGGCGATGCTTTGTTTGAGAGGCAGGCCGGAGAGCGCCGAAAGCAGGCAGTACAGCTCCGTGGACGAGGCGCTGTCGCCTTCTATGCCGCCGTAGTTCTGCTCGAAGGTCAGACGCGCCGATAGCGACAGCGGCATGTCCTGGGCATACATTCGTCCCAGGTAGCTGGAGAGGATCATCAGCCCCTTGTTGTGAATCGGGCCGGTCATTTTAACCTCGCGCTCAATGTTGACGATGCCTTCCTGCCCCATGTAGACGTTGGCCGTGATGCGCGAAGGATGTCCGAAACGGTGATCCGTCAGGTCTATGACGGAAAGGCCGTTTATCTGGCCCACGATTTCCCCTTCCGTGTCCACCCTGATGAGTCCGCTGGAAAACGCCCGCATGAGCTTATCCTGGTAAAGGGAAGCGCGATATTTTTTGTGATCGATGGCTTTTTGGACGTGCCCTTTATTTACCAAACCGGCGTTTTCCGCTTTGCCCCAGGCGTGGGACTCGATGACCAGCTCCCGTATCCTGCCGACTTCCACCGACAGAAGATCCTGGTCGTCCGCCGCGCGGCTGGCCCACTCTAAAACTTCGGACACGGCCTCGGCGTCGAATGACATCAAATTTTCGTCCTTTACCACGTTGGCCACGAAGTGCGCCATCTTTTTTTCGGAGCTTTTGTTCCTGGGCATGTCGAAGTCGAAGCTGGCCTTGATCTTGAAGGTTTTTTGAAACTCCGGGTCGTAGTACTGCAGCAATTCGTAGATATAGGAGGTCCCCACCATAACGACCTTCAAATTCATCCGTATCGGGGTGGGGCGCAAAGAGGAGACCGGAATGGCCCCGTACTGTTCCCCAAGGTTTTCGATGCTGGATTCCCCCGTGCGCAAAACGCGTTTGATGGCTTCCCACGACATGAAATTCATGAGGACTTTCTCGGCGTCGAGAACCAGATAGCCGCCGTTTGCCTTGTGAAAAGCCCCCGCCACTATGCGGCGAAAATCCGTGTAGAGATAACCCTGACGGCTCTCATACTCGACTTTGCCCGCCAGGTTGTAGTATGTGGGGTTGGTCTCCCACACAACCGGCGCGCCGGCGTCAGGGTCGTTGCTCACGAATAAATTGGCGGTGTAACGGCTGAAATCCACCTCCGCCGACTCATCTCTGACCGACGTGACAAACGCGCCGAAGTTTTCGATTATGTCTTCGGTCAGCCGGTCGAACCATTTGGAAAGTTCCTCGCTTCCCGGACTTTCCGGTTTTTTTGTTTTTTTCGCGGAGGCGCTTTTTTTCGTCCTTCCGGCGGAAGCGGGGGCTCCGCCCAGGAATTTCTCCCGAATGTCCGCCAGATATGGGGAGATGGCGGCGCGGCATATTTCGGCCTCCAGTTTGCTTATTTCCTCTTTCAGGTCTTTTTCCATGTCCCTGATGCGCCGAAGGGCCAAAAGGGTCTTTTGCGACACTTCCTCCGAGGTGGTCTGGTATGCTTTTTGCTCTTCGTCGCTAAGCGCCTCGAACTCCTCCTGCTGAATATCGCGCGTCACCGGCTTGCCTTCTTCATCTTGAGCCTCGATCAACGGTATGTTCACGAAGCCCTGCGGAGTGCGTTTCAGCGAAAAACCCTTTTCAGAAGACCAGGCTTTGAGCTCTTCCATGATAGCGCCGGCTTTTTCCTGAAACTCCTTCACGAACTGCGCCTTCGCGTCCTCATACTGGCTTTTTTCAAAGGCCTTGCTTATGGTAATTTTAAGCTCGCTGACAAGTTCATCCAGCGCGATACACAGGTTTTTGCCGCGGCCGGCGGGAAGACACATCGCCAGAGGCTCTCCCGGTTCGTCGAAGTTGTAGACGTATACCCAATCGTCCGGCGCCGGGGTGTTTTTGGCCCTCTCCCTCAAACGCCTGAGAGCGTAGCTAGTGCGCCCGCTGCCAGGGTGTCCCGTCACGAAGATGTTATACCCTCTGCTGGGGACTTCCAGGCCGAACGAAATGGCCTCCACCGCGCGTTCTTGTCCGATGAGCGCCCTTGATGACTTGAGTTCATCGGTTGTTTTGAAGCTCCAGCTATTCGGCTCGGTCGCCTTCCTCAATTTTTCCGACGGCAGTTTCCATTTTTCATTCAATATCAATCACGCCTTTTTATGTAGTTCGTGGCAAATTGAATTTTACCTCAGAATCGCGGACTCGAAAACAAAAAAAATCCAAAAATTCATGACGAAATAACAACGGCAAATTGATCTGTTATAATGAGCGCGGCTAATGGAGGGCTGGCCGAGTGGTCGAAGGCGGCTGACTTGAAATCAGTTAGAGCGCAAGCTCTCAGGGGTTCGAATCCTCTGCCCTCCGCCAAAATTAAACACGGAATCTCGTTCGTCGAGGTTCCGTGTTTTTCTTCCCGCCGGCGTACCCTTGTAGGCTATTTCTATATATTCATCGAAAACCGTTACCTTTGAAACTACGCTACGTAGGAGATTCTCTTTTTCGCTCCATTCCTCGGAAACTGCCAAATGTCTCATGTCTTCGAGCCACACGCCCAGATCGGCGTCGGTGGACCTTGCTGGAGGTATTGCTTTTATACGCTCCCGGCCTTTAATTTCCGCATCGAGACGGTCTATTTCATTCTTCAGTTCCGCCAGGCGCTCGGAGATTGAGCGGATATCTCCACCTTCTTCAACTATCCGGTAAAGATTTTTCCGGCGTTTTTCCGTTTCGGCACAAGCGGCGCGGAGGCGCCTCAGATCGCGCTCTGTGTTTTTATGGTTTTTTTGATAATGTTCAATCACGGCGTCTTCCAGTTTGCGTAAGGTTTCAAGAGTCAAAAATTCCTCCAACATATGCTCCAGGACAAGACCCTCTAACTCATCCTTTCGTATTTGTCGGGCCGAGCAGGTTCCCTGTGCTGCGCCGCGGGTACACCTGTAATAATTCCATGTTTGCTTTCTTCCGTGGCTGCTGCCGTGCATGGATGAGCCGCACTCACAATAAACAAGTCCAGTCATGATAAAAGGGCCAGTAGCTCTTTCGCGATAATTCGCCGACCCCGGAGCTACGCGTTTTTTTGCGAGGACAGCGGTCGCTAAATCCTCCGAAATAATTGCCGGCCACGCATCTTTAATAACGACCCATTCTTCCTCTGGTTTGAACTTATGTCCTGGGCGCGTGTTGTCTTCTCTGTTGAATACGTAATGCCCGCAGTACGCCTGCGCATTTTTAAAGAGAATATAATGCAGGGTATTGTTGCTCCACTCCCCTCCTCGTGGGGCAGGTATGCCACGCTGATTCAGGTCGTAGGCAATGGCTTTCTGCCCGACACCCATAGCAAATCTTTCGAAAATTTCTTTGATGATTGGCGCCGTCGCGGGGTCCGGTTCCCAAGTCGTTTTTAATCCTCCGCTTGGCAGAGTTTTCTTTATGGCGCAAAGTCCATAAGGTGGGCGACCGCCGGAGACAAAACCCTGCCGGGCGTTTTCTTTTTGCCCTCGAATGACATCTTCGGCAAGGCGTTTTGAGTATATTTCAGCGATGGAATCGAGGACGGAATTGATAAGTATCGCGTATGGGCCTTCCGCATTCGGCTCTGTGATGCTTATAAGCTCAATATTTCTCCGGCGCAACATTTCGCGGAATGTTGCCGCTGTAAATGTATTACGCGCCAAGCGATCAAATTTCCACACCAATACAGCTTTCCAAGGAGCTTTCCCACTGTCCGCCAACGTGCGCATACGGATAAAGGCATCTCGGTTTTCATTGGTTCCGCTATACCCTTCGTCCACGAATTCTTCAATAATCCGATATCCGTTCGCCTCCGCCCAGCGATGTATTTCAGCCAATTGTCCGGATATAGGCGTCGATTTGTCGGCTTGCTGTTCGGTAGAAACACGAGCATATAGGGATGAATCTATGAGGTGCTTCAGCCCTGCTTTCATAGTTTTTTATTTTTCCTCCGTTTGGTCTTCCGTTTGAGCTTGGTGTTTGTGTACGGCATCCAGAAATTGAGAAATTTCTATGGCCGTATCATCAAAGCGTTTAACATGCCCACTTTGAAGAATAAAATTGTGAACGTCTGTAGAGAGCCAATTTATTGCATTCATGATTTGCATGTATTTGCGCCGAATTTCCGCAATGCCCTGATGAAAATTCGGTATTGCGGCATAGTTCCATATCGGTTCGTAATGAAATAGGCGATTTCGTAAAATATTTATACTTCTCAATTCAATTAAAATTGATTTTCGCGTAGTTCCTTT
>WRKN01000127.1 GCA_009778055.1 Synergistaceae bacterium | reverse complement strand
CGGAAAAACCGCTTGAACCCAAGGCGGTGCGCGGTATTCCGCCGGCCGACACCTACACCCTGAGCCTCAAAACCAGCGAGGAGACCAGAAAATTGATAGAGGAGCGGGTGGCCACCAGCCAGCCTCAGACTCTGCAGGTTCCGACAGGTCCCTTCGCGTCCAATGTCCCTATTACCTTGGACCTTCGTAATGCCGATCTGAGAGATGTTTTCAGGATGTTCGGGGAGCATGTAAAAAAGAACATAATCATTCACGAAGAGAATTTCCCGCACGCTCTTGTGACGATGACGTTCAGAAACGCTCCTTTGAGCACCGTGTTTGGGTATATCATGACGAATCCGAACTACGACCTCGCTTACGAATTCCTCGGCAACGACACCATTGTTATCGGTAAAAGAACCGAATTGGGCAAGCTGTCCGGGAAGATGGAGACGCGAGCTTACCGCATCGCGTATGCCGACCCTGCGGCATTATCGAATCTTTTGCCCAATCTGACGAAAATAACGTCTGCCAACCTTGTGGTTGATCCACGGCTAAGGACGGTTTACGCCACCGCCACCCCCGACGTGCTGGAAGAAGTCGCCATCGCCGTACAGAGATTGGATCATCCCGGGAAGCAGGTTATGATACACGCGCGTGTCTTAGAATTCTTTGATAATGACTCGTTGGAGATTGAAACCGCTCTTAACGCCGTTTATGATCATTGGGCATTTACTTACGGCGCTGGGGAGATTTCTGGAATATATGCCGACGACAACAGGATAGGCAGGCCCAGCAGCATCCCCAACAGAATGCTTCCTCCTGGGTTGGCAAACATAGTAACGCCCATGGATGGCGTTTGGAGGACATTTGATGCGTCGTTCCGTGCATTGGAAAGCCGGGGTAGAACCAAAACGATTGCCAACCCGTCTGTAATCACTATAGATGGAATAAGGGCTCAGATAAACCTGACGGAGGAAGTTCCGTACATATCGGGCAGAGATGACGGCGGTAACGCTACATGGTCCACTATCTCGATCGGACCTAGGCTGTCATTTACGCCAAGAGTGGGACGCGACAATACCATTACTTTAGACCTTGACCTCCAATCCAGCGAAGAAGGTACAACGATGGCCGGCAGTATGGGGGAGATAATGCCGACTTCTGTTCAGCGTCAGGTTCTCACCAACGTACGTGTGCGTAACGGAGAGCCGTTTGTGGTAGGCGGTCTTTACAGTACACAAAATATAAATAACAGGACAAGGGTTCCTGTATTGGGACAGTTGCCTCTTTTGGGCGAGTTATTTACGTTCCGGACTAGGAGGACCAGGACAACGCAGGTTGTGATGGTAGTGATACCCTATATCTTGGACACCCCGGACGTGGCCGTGGATCATGAAAGGGTAATGCTGAGGCAGTAACGCGCAAATTTGTGTTCGGAGTGGATTTGGCAAGGGCTGGAGGCAAGGCGTAACGACCTGACTTCCCGCCCTTTTTCAGCTAAAGAGTTTTTTTGTTCAAACTGGAGGAATAGTTGTATGGCACAGATAGTGAGCGCCACCGATTTTTATGTGGGATTGAAGTTCAAATGGCAAGGCGCAATCTGGGAAATAGCGGAGTTCGATCACCACAAGATGGGGCGGGGAGGCGCGGTGGTGCGCACGAAACTGCGCAATGTCGAGACCGGATCGGCGGTCGAAAATTCGTTTAAACCGGAAGAAAAATTCGAGCGGGTGATTTACGACGAAAAACCCGCGCAATATAGCTACAAAGACGGAGCGGATTATGTTTTCATGGACTTGGCCACGTACGACCAGTTGACAATTTCTCCGGAGACGCTTGGAAATGCCGTGAAGTATCTAGTCGAAGACATGGAGATCAAGCTCGAAGTTTTTGAGGACAGAATTATGGGTATAGAGCTTCCCAAAAGCGTGGCGCTGAAAGTGACCGATACTCCTCCCAGTTTCAAGGGTGACACGGTATCGGGCGGGGGTAAGCCCGCCACTCTCGAAACAGGGATAACAGTAACGGTTCCGGTTTTTGTGGAACCCGGGGAAGTCATAGTGGTCGATACCCGAACGGGGTTGTATCTGGAACGCGCGAAAAAATAGGAGGTGGGAACGTGAACTCCAAAGAACGTATAGCGTACCTTAGGGGGCTTCTTGATTTTTTGCCCCGGGAAGAGAAGGAGACCAAGATATACTACGCCATAGCGGAGGCGCTTGAATCTTTGGCGCTGGAGCTGGAGGAGCACACAAAGCTCCTGGAACTTCAACGCGAGGACTACGACAGTCTGGCGGAAGAAATGGACGAACTTCACGAAGCTGTGTACAACCTTGAGGAGTCCGTCGGGCTGGGAGATTCGGATGACGAGGACTACAGCGGCGATGACGTGGATGAATTGGGGGGCCTCACGGAAAGTTACATATCCATGACGTGCCCGTCCTGTGCGTATTCTTTTTATTATAAATACGAGGAAGGCAAGGAGAACGACAGGCTTGTCTGCCCGAGTTGCGGAGAGGAATTCAACCGTTCGCTTTGATTTTGTTCATAGGGTATTTTCGAGGAGGGAAAGCGTATGGATAATATTCGCGCCGACGAAAAAAACACGCTTGGCGAAGGGAATGTGCCCCACCGGGGAGTCCAGTTCGAGGGGAACGTCCGTATAGCTGACGACGTCATAATTGAGTTGGCCAAAAAGACTATTTCCGGCATATCCAACATTCAACTCGCCAGCATGGGGCTGGTTTCCAAATTTGGAATAGGACGCAAAAGCGGCGACGGCATACGCGTATTATCCGTTGAAGACGGGAAAATACCGGCGACGACTGTGGACGTTTATATACGAATCAAGTATGGCTACCGTATCCCCGACCTGGTGTGGGACGTTCAGGAAAAGGTCAAGACGGATCTTGAGCGTTACACGGGTTATACCGTTACGGCGGTCAACGTCAACGTTCAGGGTATATACGCGGATGATTCAAAAGACGCGCATGATGAAGCCCCGGAGGAGGAACGCGACGCAACGCCGGACGAGGAGTGATGAAAGTGTATTTTTTGTGGAAACGGACTCCCCATGGCAGCATAAGGGTGAATTGCGACGGTTTTTCCGACTTCGTAAATTGTGTATTGTCGGGTAAATGCAGATGCCGAAGTTTATCTGTCGCTGAAGGAGAAAAAGCCGCTATGACGCTGGTATTGTCACCGAACAGCGCGGCGACGGAATGTTGTGGAAATAGTGAAATTGAAGAACGTCTTGCCGCGATCATCGCTCCCCTGGGATTCAGCGTGCGGGTTATTTGGGCTGACAGCGGCTCGCCGGGGGTGGAATTGTGCGAAACGCTCTCGTCGGTTTATCAGAGTCCGTTGACGTGGATGTTGGCGGTCACGCTTATTGTGTTCAAGTTAATGGCTGGGTGGAAGGGGCTTTTCTGGACCCTTTTCTGGGGGACTGCCGCGTGGTTTGTCTCCAAGATTGTCATTTCCGTAATTAAGAGAAGAAAAATGGGTTTTCTCCCCACTTTAGCCCGGAGGTAGTTTTTTTATTGTCTTTGCCGCCTAAAAAAAAACGCGTCGTTCAGGTTCGCCGCCGCGCCAGAGAATTGGCAATGCAGTTGTTGTATTCTCTGGAACTCCGCCCCGAACAAGACATTGACAAGTGTTTGGAGGTTTTCACCAAATGGGGGTTTGCGTCGGATACGGAAATGGACGAAGACGTCAAAAATTACATGTTTTTTTTGAGCCGTGAGGTATGGCGCGCGCGTCCCGAAATAGATGACATAATGCGGAGAATAGTCACCGGGTGGCGGCTTGAGCGTATGGTTGCCGTGGACAGGGCGGTGCTCCGGGTAGCGATTTTCGAGGGATTTCTCAAGAAAGAAGTTCCGGTGGCCGTCGCGATTTCGGAGGCCGTGGAGCTGGCCCGCGCTTTCGGTACAGAGGACTCCGGCAAATTTGTGAACGGCGTTCTTGCTAAGATATTGCAGTTTATGGAAAAAGACGGCAGGACAGGTGACGTAAACCATGCAGTTGCGATTTCCAAAAACTCAGTTGACGGTTGATGAACTGACGTTTCATATACAAAACATGTTCACGTCCGACGCCGCCCTTAAATCGGTGGTCGTGGCCGGTGAAATATCGGAATTGAAAAAACATACAAGCGGTCATTGCTACTTCACCCTTCTGGGGAAGGAAAGCAGGATCGCCTGCGCTGTTTTTAAGCAGTATGCCGGCTTCATACCTAAATGGCCGGATAACGGCGACAGCGTTTTGGCGGAAGGCAGCGTGAGCGTTTATCCTCAGCGCGGCGCGTACCAGCTTTACGCGCGGCGTCTTGTGCCGGTCGGTGACGGCGCGATCGAGCGGGCGCGTCAGGAAATGAAGGAAAAACTCGAGCGTGAGGGGCTGTTCGCTCCGGGGTTAAAACGCGCCCTTCCTCCCTACCCCGCCAAGGTTGCGTTAATAACCTCCCCTACCGGCGCGGCGGCTTTCGACGTCATACAGGTAGCAAAAAGGCGTTATCCTGCGTGCGCCATAGTTGTTGTGGGCGCTCAAGTGCAGGGAATCGAGGCCCCGGCCGAAATAGCCCGCGCTTTCTACAGGGTGTCGGCGACTCCCGGGCTTGACTGCGTGCTGCTTGTGCGCGGCGGAGGCAGCAGGGAGGATCTTGTGCCCTTCGATGACGAAACGGTGGTACGCGCTGTGCGTTCCTGTCCCGTGCCGGTTGTCACGGGCGTGGGACACGAAATCGACACGACGCTTTGCGACATGGCCGCGGACCTGCGCGCCTCCACCCCGTCGGCGGCTGCGGAACTCGTATTTCCCGACGGAACCGAACTTATGCAGTGCCTTCTAGGCGTTCGGGGTAACATGGAGCGCAGCGTCAGAAAGCGAATTGCCGATCACAGGGGCAGGCTGCGCCACGCGCGCGTCCTCGCGGGGTCACGGGCGCGGCTGTGTCTCCGGTCGTCGGCTGCGTCGCTTGCCGCGTCGCGCGGAAGGCTGCGTTCGGCGGCGGAGATGAAAACCGCCGCCGCGCGCGGTGCATTGGATGTTCGCGCGGCGGCGCTGAACGCGCTGTCCCCTCTTGCCGTCATGGCGAGGGGTTTTGCGGTCTGCGAGCAGGGTGGAAAACGCGTTCGGTCCGCCGGGGCGTTGTCCGAGGGGGATTGCATGGAAGTCCGCTTTTCGGACGGCGGCGTTGAGGCGAAAATTGAAAAAATAAATTTGGAGGGGTTATGTTTTGAGCAAGGTTAAATACAAAATCGCTGATATTGGCAAGGCGGATTACGGGGCGAAAAAAATCGAGTGGGCGCGGCAGTACATGCCGTCTCTCTGTTTCCTGGAAAACAAGTACAGAGAAAGCCAGCCGTTCAAAGGAGTCACCGTAGCGGCCTGCCTGCATCTGGAGGCCAAAACGGCGTGCCTTTTGCTGACCCTTACCAGACTTGGCGCCACTGTCGCCGCCTGCGGCAGCAACCCGTTGTCCACGCAGGACGACATCTGCGCGGCTCTTGCGGAAGGCGGAGTTAACGTATTCAGCCGGCGCGGCATGGCGACGGGCGAGTACATGGATTACATTCGTGAGGCGCTGAGTTTTAAGCCCGAAGTCATAATTGACGACGGAGCTGACGTCGTTACGCTGCTCCATACGGAGTATCAGGATATGATCCCCGGCGTCAGGGGCGCGTCGGAGGAAACGACCTCCGGGGTAAAACGCCTGAAGGCCATGCAGGCCGATGGTGTTTTGAAGATACCGGTTATATCGGTCAACGACGCCCTGAGCAAGTATCTGTTCGACAATCGCTACGGCACGGGGCAGTCCGTGTGGGATGGAGTGGTGCGGACAACGAACATGGTCGTAGCCGGCCGTACTGTGGTTGTGATCGGCTACGGCTGGTGCGGCAAGGGAGTGGCCATGCGCGCTGTCGGACTGGGGGCGCGCGTCATAGTGACCGAAATAGACCCTCACAAAGCCTGTGAAGCCCTTATGGACGGCTTCGACGTCATGCCGCTCGAAGAGGCGGCCAGGGCAGGCGACATATTTCTGACGCTGACCGGCAACATAAACGTCATAAACAAGCGTCACTTCTCCCTGATGAAAAACGGCGCCGTACTCGGCAACGCAGGTCATTTCGACGTGGAGATATGCAAGCCCGACCTCGAAGCCATGGCCGATCATGTTGAACGCCTGCGCGACAATATCGACACCTATGTCATGAAGGACGGAAGACGCCTGAACCTGTTGGGCGAGGGGCGTCTCACAAACTTGGCCTGCGCCGACGGGCATCCGATCGAGATAATGGACTTGAGCTTTTCGCTGCAGTTGGAGGCGGCGCTTCACGTGTACGCCAACAAGATGCCGCCGGGAGTCCATACCGTGCCGGAAGAAACGGACCGGGCCGTTATGGAATCCAAACTGGCGTCCCTCGGCATCAAGATAGACGCGCTCACTCCCGAGCAGGCCGAATACATGAAAAGCTGGCGGGAGTAAGGAGTTTGAAACGACATGAGAAAAAGAGATAAAAACCGTGGAACGAATTTGCGGACCCTTGCTTTGGCGGTATTGTTTACGGCGCTTGCGTCTATGACGCCCGCATTTGCGGCATTGCCGGGTTTACCAGGCCCCATACCTGGTTTGCCGGGGGCAGTGCCGGGCTTGCCGGGGGCATTGCCGGGTTTGCCCGGAGCATTGCCGGGCTTGCCGGGAGCAGTGCCTGGTTTGCCGGGGGCAGTGCCGAGCTTGCCGGGAGCAGTGCCTGGTTTGCCGGGGGCAGTGCCGGGCTTGCCCGGAGCAGTGCCTGGTTTGCCGGGGGCAGTGCCGGGCTTGCCCGGAGCTGTACCTGGTTTGCCGGGGGCAGTGCCTGGGTTGCCCGGGCCTGTGCCTGGGTTGCCTTGAGTGCTCTCTGTATGTTGAACGCAAATCGACCTAACGGAGGAAATTGAACTCATGGCTACCTTATTCAAAGACGTTTTTATTCTCGACGGGGAGAGGGAACGCGCGCAGCGCGGGCATGTTCTCGTCTCCAAGGGGCGCGTGCAAACAGTGATGGGCGTGTCGGAAAAGCATCCGTCCGCCGACAAAATTGTCGAGGGGAGAGGCCGAATGGCCGTGCTGCCCGGTTTTGTGAATGCCCACACCCACGCGGCCATGGTATTGCTGCGGGGGCTCGGCGAAGAGACTCCCCTGATGGAATGGC
>WRKN01000126.1 GCA_009778055.1 Synergistaceae bacterium | reverse complement strand
AAGTTTACTGTGTTTTTTCAGGTTCGTCGAGTCCTTGGCGGATATCTCAAGTTGTTGATATTGATAGTGAAAGGCCTTCAGATATGATATGATTGCAGTAAAGGAAGGCCTCCGGGCTTTTTTGAAACGATTTAGTAATTTGGAGGTGACTTCACTTGGGTATGACCGATGAGCAATTTTTCTCTTATCGCTCGCAAATGCTGATGATTCTGAAGGACGCGCTGACTGAAACACCCGAAAATAAGAAACTTAAGGCATACGTTGAGCTTCTGGAGGCAGAATTGCGAAGGCCTTCTTCAGAGAAATAGAACACGACAGAGACATTAACGCTGTGATGAATTTAAAATTATGGCCGCCAGCCAGTTTGGCGGTCATAGTCTGTTCTGATGTTGAATAATCTATGAGGTATACGACCCGATTGCCACGGACAGGCCCGCTCCGAAACCGGAAGCCAGAACGCGGCGTCGCTCACTGAGCGTTTGAGAGAGTTCCGAGCAAATGGTGACGGGGATAGTCGCCGAGCTGGAGTTTCCGTAGCGATCCAAACTTACCGGCATCTTTTCGAGGGGGATTTTCAGCTTTTTGGCGATCTGTTTCATCATATAAAGGTTGGCCTGATGTAACAGCAGCAGATCCAGACCGTTTGCCGAAATTTCGTGCCTCTTCATCAATGCTTCAAGGCATCCCGGCACGTTGCGCACCACAAAATTGAACACGGCCATGCCGTCCATATATATGTCAATCGGTCGCCTTACGCCTCCATCCGGGCAGGTTCTGTACTCAAGGGAATGTTCGTTGAAAAGGCGGCGCGATCTTCCGTCGGGAACGACCAGCGCGTCAAACCGCGAGCCGTCCGTCAGAAAGCCGAAATGCCACGCCTCCGCTCCTTCGGGGATTAGCAATGTGGCCGACCCCGCGTCGCCGAACAGGAGGGCCGTGCTTCGATCTTTGGGGGAGGTGAAATAAGAGTGGGTTTCTCCGTCCAACAGAAGAACGGGCGCGAGAAGGGAACGTGCCATCAAGGCCCCCAGCCACAGGCCATAAATATAGCCGGAACAGCCAAAAGAGGAGTCCACTGCGGCGCAGTCTTCGGATAGCCCCAGAAGGTATGTCGCGCGTGAGGAGTTGTTGGGGATATCGTGGTCTGGGGTTTGGGTGACGAACAGAACTCCGCCTATGCTGGAACTTGGCATAGGATAGTTTTCCAGCAGTTTTTTCGCGGCAGCTACCGAAAGATCCAAAGCGGTAACGCCGCTGTCCGGCGAACAGACGCGGCGCGTTCTGATCCCCGTTGCTTTTATGGTATTTTCAATATCGTCCCCAAAAAGCTCCCTCCCGCTGACGGCGTTGTCTACTGTGTTGGACGGCACACAGGCGCACAGTCCGCCGATTTTCACGCCTTCAACCGTACTGAACCTCATACGCTATCCGTCCCCCTGACAATCGTTTTTGTCTGTTTCCGCCAGTTCGATCAACCCTGTGTGCTTTCCGTATAAAAAAACGACCCGCCTGCCTTCCATGGCAGGGGCTGGCGACGGAGAGTCCACTGTAATGAATCCCTTTTTCCTCAATTCTGCAATATCCGCCGCCAAGTCGTTGCTTTCGTAACAAACATGATAAAGAGAATTTCCATTTTTTCGCAACCAGCCGCTCACGGGGGAATTTTCATCCAGAGGGGCGATCAGCTCAATTTTCGCGCCGCTGGGATCACTGATAAAAAGAATCTTGACGCCCTGCTTTCGATCCTCTGTCTCCGTCCCACATATGTAGTGTCCCAAACTCAAAAAAGAAGCCGCTGCAGCTTCGATGTCCTGCACGGCATAGCCTACGTGATTTATACGCATCCATATTCCCACCGTTCTTTTTTTCGTATACGCCCTTGACGGCGGCGACGTGCACGAGGACGACGCCGCATTAAGCAACGCTCTTGTCCAGCCGCAAACGTATCCCCCAGTAAATTTTATAGGCCGCGGGAATCGCCAGCAGGGCCAGGCATCCTCCCGCTATCAGGCCGCCGATGGCAACGACCGCTATGGGGGAACGCATGGCCGCTCCCATGCCCGTCGAGACGGCCAGCGGTATCAGCGACACCACCGAGGTCGTTATCGCCATGACCAGAGACCTGAAGCGTATCTCCGTGGCCCGCTCGATGGCCTTGTAGGGATGGATATTTTCGTCGCGGCGCAGGGTCTCTGCGAAGTCCACCACGACTATGGCGTTGTTGACGACCATGCCGATCAGCATGATCATTCCTATCAGGGCAAAAAGCGATATGGAAATGCCGGCGACCAACATGGACGGCACGACCCCTATCAAGGCCATGGGAACCGTCAGCAGGATGATGAAGCTGTATGCCCAGGACTCCATTATGGCCGCAACGATGATATAGGTTATCAGCACTGCTATGCCCATAGCGCGGAACAGCGCGGCGAACTCGTCCGCCATGTCCTCCGCCTCTCCGCCGAAACTGAAGGAGTACCCGTCGGGCAGGGACATTGTGGAAAGCAACTCCCGCATCTTTTCGTTGCCCTCGCCCGACGTGATGTATCGTACGTTACCCGTGACCACCACGGCGCGTTCACGCTCGATGCGGCGTACTTCGGTGGGGGAGTCCCTCCAGGAAACGTCCGCCATTTCCTTGAGGGGCACAAGCCCGTGGGAGGTCATAATAGGCAGTTCCGGCACCGTGTATATGTCTCCGGCCTTTTGGCGGTCCAATCTCGCCTTGATGTCGTACTCGAAGCCCTCCTGCCGGAATTTGCCGGCGTCGTTGCCGATAAGGTATCCCCGGATTATGCCCGCTAAATCCGAGATGTTCAGCCCCAGGGGAGATAGCCGCCAGCGTATAGGAGATATCTGGAGTTCCGGCTTGCCCATCTCCGTCTGTATCGTGAGGTCGCGTATGCCCGGGATCAGGCGTCCCCTGGCTTTGACTTCCTCCGCTATGGAGTAGAGCGTTTCCATGTCCTCGCCTTTTACCCGTATCTCTATCGGGTCGCCGAATCCCCTGCGCGTGTCGTAGACGGCGTATTCCACTCCCTCCAGCGTGGCCAGAAACGGGCGGATCTTGTCGGCCACGTCCTGCGTGAGGGGACGATGGGGGTCATCGTTCAGGTAGACTGAGACGGACGCCCTGTAGACGACGCTGCTCCGCATGGACGCTCCGATTGTGGAAACAACGTTGCGTATATATTTCTTCTCCGGCATCGAATCTATGAAATCCTCGACGAGGCGCGTCCTTCTGTCCGTCTCCTCTATTGAGGCGCTGTTGTCGAGCGTAATTTCTATGGTGATCACTCCGTCGTCCACGACGGGGATAAACTGAGTCCCGATCAGCCCGCCCAGTTTCAAGGTTCCGGCCATCAAACCCACGAATACCAATATGGTTATGACCGGATGCCGTATAGAGCGCCGGAGGACGAACATGAACGTGTCCTTGAAACCCTCGTAAAGCCAATTCCACCAGCCCGTCAAAATCCGCCCCATGAGGGGAACGTCCCCGCCCTTGATGCGCGCGGCCATACAGGGCGTTACGGACATGGTAACCCAAAGGGACAGAAGCGTCGCGTAGAGGATCGTAACGGCGTAAGGCGCCAAAAACTGCGCCGCTATGCCGCGCATCAGCGCAACCGGCATGAAAACCCCCAAGTTGGTCAAAACTCCGGCCAAAACGGACACGGAAATCTCCTCCGTGCCTTTTTCGGCGGCCTCGAACGGCTCGTAGCCCATTTCGCGGTAACGGTAAATGTTTTCTATTATGAGGATGGCGTTCATGACCAGGGTTCCCATTGAAAGAGCCAGCCCCAAAGAACTCATCAGGTTCAGCGTGTAGCCCATTCCCTCCATTGGAACAAAAGTACCCATGAAAGCCACCGGCATGGACACCGCCACTATGAACGTCGCGGAAAGGCGCCCAAGAAACATGTAAATGACCAAGGCCGTAAGGGCTATTCCGACGGCTGTGTCGCGAATAACGTTTTTGACGGACGTTTCAACAAACGCCGTGTCGTCATGGGTATAAATAGCCCTGAACTCCGGCAAATTCCTCAGGACGTTCTCCAGCGTTCTCTTCACTTCTTTCCCGGCCTGCACCACGTCGGCGTTTGCCCTGGGACTGATTTGCAATTGAACCACGGAATCTCCGTTGACCCTGGCAATGGCGCGCACGGCCTGCTCCTCGTCCACCACCCTGCCAAGCAGCGAAAGCGGTATGGGGTTGCCGGTGGCGGTGGGGATGATGATGTTTTCAAGCTGGTGAACTTCGTTGAACTCGCCGACCAGACGGAGGGATATTTCGTCGGTGTCGTGGGTGATGTAACCGGAGGGGTTTGTGGTGTTGTTCGCGGCAACTACCGCGCATACCTGCTGGAACGTGACCTTGTGGTCGGACAGGGCCACGGGATCGAGAATGATCTGTATCTCGCGGTCTCTGCCCCCCGAAACCTGTACCTGGCCTACGCCGCTTACGCGGGCCACCAGCGGCTTGATGCGGTCGTCTATGTATTTTTTCGCTTCCTTTTCCGGCATGGTGGAGGTGAACGACACCGTCAAAAACGGCTGCGCGTTGATGTCGAACTTCATGCACAATGGCTCCTGCACTCCATCCGGAAGGCTCTGCATTTTGGCTTTCACCTTGTTGTTGACGTCAACCAGCGCCAGGTCGGGGTTGGTTCCAACCACCATCTCGACGGCCAAAAGCGACACCCCGTCCTGGGAATAGCTAGTTATCGTCTTGAGTCCTTCCAGGTCGGCCAGCGCGTCCTCCAGAGGTTTAGAGACCATCTGCTCGATCTCGCCGGGCCCTGCTCCTTCGTAACGCGTCTGGACTATGATGAACGGGAATTCCACAGAAGGATAAAGGGTGACGCCCAGAGTAGTGTAGCTGGCCCACCCCAAAAACACAAATACAATAACACCGCACCAGGTAAAAACCGGCCGGTGTATACAAAAACGGATAAAGCCGCCCATTTACGGATTACTCAAGTCGGATTTCGAGATGAGCGCGCCGTCAAAAAGCGACCTGTTGCCGCTGACTATCAGTTGATCTCCGGCGCTGAGTCCCGACGTGACGACAATCCGTCCGTCACGCCCTTCGCCGGTGCTTATCTCAACCATGCCGGCTTTGTCGTCCCTGACCACGTATACGAACTTCCTGTCACCCCGGTACATGACCACGTCCGACGGGATCACGAAGACGCCTTCCTTCCTGTCCACCAGGAAGCGCCCCTCCAGATAGGTTCCCGGCCGTGCCCCGCTGTTTGGGGCTAAACCAACTACGACCGGGTACAGCCCGGAGCCGGCCTGGGCCTCGGGGCTAAGGCGCTTGACCTGTCCTCTGCTTACCACTTCGTCTATGAACAGCTCGACCGGGGTGTCCCTGCCGATGTTGTTGATGTCCCTTTTGGAGACCATCAACTGCGCCTCCATGTCGGACGGGTCCACTATGGACACAAGCGACCTTCCGGCCTCCGCCACCTCGCCCGGTTCCACGTAACGCGCCGCGACTACGCCGTCGATGCTGGACTTGAGTTCCGTTCTCTGCAGAGTGGAACGGGAGGACTGAGCGTTTGCCTCCGCGGCCCTCATGAGGACGTATGCCCTGTCAACGTCGGCTTGGGGCACACCGCCCTGTTTGCTGAGTTCGAGAAGGCGATTGTAGCTGAGCCGCGCTTCCTCATAGCTTGTCTGGCTCGCCTGCGCCCTTACGGCATGGTCAGTTTTCAGAAGCGTAACGACCGTGTCGCCCCTTTTTACCGCGTCCCCCACCTGCACATGCACGGACTGAACCATCTCGCGCACATAAGACGTCACGTCCTGCGTACGCGCGGCCTTGGTCTGCCCGTAGTAGCTCCGCCACGACTCCCAGACGACGGGCTCGATAACCAGGGCCGTCACCGGGTAGCGTATTTCCTCCATCTGGGCCAGGGACGCCACGTTGGCCGCTGCCTCCCTGAGCCTGGCCTGAACCTGTATGCCAAGCGCAACCACGCCAAGCACGACAACGCCAAGCCAGAACACGACTCTGAGCTTATTCAATTTCTTCAAAAACGCATAAATCATTCCAAATCCCCCTCGGGAGTCAAAATTCTTTTGCTTAAATCGTGCATCGTGGATATGAATTTTTCTATCTTAACCTGCTCTTCTTCACGCCGCTGCCGAGATTTGCATCTCTCAGCCTCACACTCCTCCATTATGCTGGCCGTCATCACCTTGCCCAACGCGTACATCAGACGCTGAATCGTGTCCGGCGGAATGTCTCTCCTCACCGCCCCTATCTCCCGCCCCCTTAAAATCAGGCCGTCCATGAAACGCATAACTTTACCGCGGAAAGGTTCCAATTGCCCGCACATATAAGGGGCGTCTTTCGATATCCAGAAGAGCACCCGCCACACCAGAGGATTCTCGAAAAAAAACCGAATCGCTCTGCTGTGATACTCCTGAGATATAGACCAGTAATTTTCCTTCGTGTCCGGCAGTTCTAGGTCGCCTATCGCGCTGTGGAAGCGTTCGCATATTTCGTTAAAAACGGTCAGGAGAAGGCTATCCTTGTTCTCGAAGTAATAGTACACGGTTCCCTTGCTGAGCCCCGACCGCTCGATGATCTTGTTGTATGAGGCCGATTCTATGCCGCGCTCCGCGAATTCTTCCATCGCCGCATCCATCAAACTCGCCCGCTTGGCGTCGTCCAATCGCTCCTGCCTCAACCAAAAACACCCCCGATATCAAATCGGTAATTTACAAACCTTACATAAAGTTCGACCACGTGGTCTAACCTTTCTTTATACGTAAGTATACGCTTTCATTAACGAAAAGCAAGCGGGCATTTTCGATTTCATTCCATTGTTACTTAAAGATTGGGAAACAGCCTCCTACCGGCCGCGCCTTCAGCAAAGTTCGTAAAAATCTTCTTCCCCCCGCCCCGTCACCCATATTCCGTGATACCGCGAAAGATGGGTGCGCAGGTAATCCAGCCAGGGGAGCAGGGCGTCCCGTGTCGTTAGGTCCGTTTTGTTGACGCACAAAACGCGCTTCACTACGGGCGGGGAGTTTTTCAGGTACATGTCCGGGCTGGTCAGCAGACGCAGCAAAAGCGGCGGTGTCAGGACCGCGTCCCTTTCCACCCCCAGAAATCGCCGTAAAATCTCGAACCGGGCCGTCGTGGATTCCTTCATCGGCCGGC
>WRKN01000125.1 GCA_009778055.1 Synergistaceae bacterium | reverse complement strand
AAGTTTTTTAAACGGTACATCGGTTTTTTGCTGCGTCCGCTCTAATTGTTCTGCCGCCTGCATCAATTCTTCTCTCAAGGATTCGATCTCCTGCATACATTCTGAGTTTTCATCTTCCTGCTGCTGTACCATCGCCTGTAAATTTCTAAATTCTCCATCAAGTCGTTTGAGATGTTCCTGTCCTTCGTGCGTATAATGGAGGTAACGTGCGGCTACCTTTTGCAGCACGACATTTGATGTATAAGTTTGAATAATTGGAACTTGGATTTCCTGCTCGTCACGTGTGTTTTTGTTGCGTTTCATGGTATTATTAACCCCGTTCATAGAAGATTTTGATTGAGAAGCTGTGCAGCGCGACCTGCCCGGCTTTTCGTTTTTCGCTCCCTATCCCGCTACTCGACCGCTGTTTTGGGCTTAACCCTCACAGTTATGAGTGTCCCATTCTTCTATAGCGACGTATTCAAGCTTGCTTTCAGCCGTCAAGATAAAATCTTTCGGCCATGTCTTTGTCAGTATGCCCGCCTTCTCCTCTTTCTCCATGGGAGCGGCTGTCTTCGTCCTTCCGTTTGCCCGTTTCGTCCCGGCATGTTCGGATTTGGGCAATGGGGCCGGTCTATTTTCGGTTGCTTGTCCTACCCATGCCCTGACCTCTGAAGCCTTCCACCGGCGAACTTGACGCCCAAAGAAAACGGGACGCGGAAACCCTCTACGACGCATCCAGTTATGTAAAGTAGTACTAGAGCTGAATCTAAATATAGCTTTGAGTTCTCCTGCCGTTAAAAGTGCATCATCATCCTGCGTTAATTCAGTAACCATCGGCTTTTCATCTCCTTAATTCAATGTTTCACAACTGATTACAAGTGTACACATTCTTTTAGCTAAAGTCAAATAAACATAGTCATAGCAAATGTTTATCTAACGTGTACACCAAACATTAGGCATATAACATAGTTAACAAGCACAATGCCTAGAATAACAAGCATTGATAACGGTTTACTGGAATAATGGTTTTGAAGAAAACCTGTGATTTTCTTTTTTTGCAATTTACCGAATTTTGCCCGCATAAAATTATGTAAAAATACCTAATCGTGCCTGTTGTTCCAGAATCACAGCGCAAAGTTAGTGAAGAGAAGTCTCCAAGTCAAAAAACACCCTATGGCTATGACATCTTATGCAGGGCTGTTGATGATGTATCGGGTTCCGTGTACCCGTTCGGGATAGAGTACACGCCGACGAAATGGAACAGGGCCAAGCTGGAAACGTTACCCTACTTGGCCCTGAAATGATGTGGTTATTACTTTTTTTCTTCTCTAAGCTGGTCGAGATAGTCAGACCACCACTGCATTAACTCGATCCGCTCCTCAAGCCGTGTACCCCTGTCGTATGGCGCTCGGCTGCTGTTACGTTCTTTATGGTCAAGCTGCCGTTCAATGGCGTCTACGCTCCACATGCGCGAGCCATCCGGTTTCCGCGCCTCATTCAAGCGAGTTTCGGCCATCGCTCTGAAGCCGTGGGGCGTGATCTCCGCTTTGGTATCGTACCCCATACGCCTGAGTGCCGCCCCTTCTGCGGCTGTACTCATGTGCCTGCCGGAGTGCTTAAAATCGCCACCAAGAGGAAAAACATAACGCCCGCGCCCGCTGTACTTTTGCATTTCACGTAGAAGGGCTACGACCTGTTGAGCCATCGGCACAACATGTTCTTCACCTTTTTTCATAAGCCCCTTGGGAAGCCTGATAACCTTTTCTTCCCAATCTATGAAAGACCACTCTATCGCCGCAAGCTCTCCCGGCCTGAGAAAGACATAGGCGTGTAATTGAAGCGCCATACGTACCACCATAGAGCCGCCGCCGTCGCTGTCGTATCCGTCGATTGCGCGAAGGAGAGCGCCGATTTTTTTCGGCTCCGTTATGCTGGGGTAGTGTTCCCGTTCCTTTCTTGGCCTCGTCAACGCTGACCTGACGCCGGTTGTAATATCGTTTTCGATGTACCCCGCATTTAACCCATACTCCCATATTTGTTTTACGACGCCGCAACACTTCCTAGTCTCTTCGCCCGTCTCAGATTTCGCGTTAACCCTCTCAAGAGCAACGATCAAGTCCTGTCGAGTAATCTTTGACATTGACCGTTCACCCATCAGTCGGCACAGTTTTTCCAAACGTTGACGCTGTTTTTCCTCGTGGCTCTTCTTCCAAGTATGGGAGGTCTTCTTATACCATTCACGCGCAATCCTATCAAAGGTTATAGTTTCTGACTTTTCCTGTTTTTTGAGTACGGATAGCTCAACGCCTGCGGTCTCGGCTGCCCGAACTTCCTTCATTTTTTCGAGCGCCCATACCCGCGCCCTTGACAGCGAATGAGGATCATTTTCTTTGCCGTCCGTCCACCGGCCAAACGTGTCTTTGTACTCTGTTCGTCCCCTCCTTAGTCTGAATCGCCAAACCTTGGCCCCGCTCGGCATAACCTCTAAAATGAGCCCGTCGCCATCCGCTATGATTCGACGTGTGCCATCGAATTTGAGGCTTTCAATATAAGAATTGGTCAGTTTGCCGCCCATGTGTACCCCTCCTTAATCGTGTACTCATTCTTTAACGTGTACACACTCTCTAACGTGTACTCATTTTGTTTTGTGCCTATGGTGTACTCAATTGGAAAAGGAGTAGTGAAGGGCGTTTTCTCATCGGTGTACGCAAAATTTCGCTTTTGGAGCTTGAGTCCACCCTTGAGTACACTTTTCCGCTGGTAACAAGTGTATACTCGTGTACTCAAATGGTCAAGCGAGCGCAATGGTAAAAGAAAAAACCCGCCTTGTGAGCGGGTTTTTGTATGAGTTTGAACTTCTTTGATTTAATAATTGGTGGATTGTGAGGGATTCGAACCCACGACCCGCTGATTAAGAGTCAGCTGCTCTACCGACTGAGCTAACAATCCTTTATTTTTATTACCTGGCGCGCCCGGCAGGATTCGAACCCGCGGCCTACGGATCCGAAGTCCGTCGCTCTATCCAACTGAGCTACGAGCGCACAATTTCTTCTTTTTGCTTTTTTGGGGTGAGCGAGGGGACTTGAACCCCCAACCACTGGAACCACAATCCAGTACTCTAACCAGTTGAGCTACGCCCACCACATTCTGCTTTTTTAATGGCGCGCCCGGCAGGATTCGAACCCGCGACCTACGGCTTAGAAGGCCGTTGCTCTATCCAACTGAGCTACAAGCGCATCATAAAGAGCGGGAAACGGGATTCGAACCCGCGACCTACGGCTTGGAAGGCCATCGCTCTAGCCAGCTGAGCTATTCCCGCATAAACCACACTTCAGGCGAACTTGACATCTTCGCGCAATGGTCGGGGCGAAAGGATTCGAACCTTCGACCCCCTGCTCCCAAAGCAGGTGCGCTAACCAGACTGCGCTACGCCCCGAAGAAAAAAGAAAAAATCTCCAAGAAAGAATCCTACCACCATTAAAGAATTCTGTCCAGTTTAATTAACTCTCCAATTTTAAGCCGGCGGCTTTCAAGACGTGCCTGGCAAGCACCGAGGCCGTAACGGAACCGACCCCGCCCGGCACCGGAGTGATCATCGAGACAATGGGAGCTACGCCGTCATAATCAACGTCCCCGCAGAGCTTTCCTTTGCTGTCAACGTTGATGCCCACGTCTATCACAACGCTCTTTTCAGATACGTACGAAGACGTCAGGATTCTCGCCCTGCCCGCCGCAGCGACCACAACGTCGGCGGCGCGGCATATCCTCTCCATATCGCGCGTCTTCGTGTGGCATATAGTCACGGTGGCGCTGCGTTTCAGCATCATCATGGCAAGCGGACGCCCCACCACCATACTCCGCCCTATTATCGCGACGTTTTTGCCGCTAAGGTCAACGCCGGCGTAGTCCAGCATCTCCATGACCGCGCTGGGGGTGCATGGGGCAAAACCGCCGTCCTCCCCGGAAAAAACCCTGGCGGCGTTGACTGGGTTCATCCCGTCCACGTCCTTGCGCGGATCTATTGACCCGGCTATCGCCTTTTCGTCAAGGTGGCGCGGCAGCGGCCGGAACAACAGTATGCCGTGAACATCGTCCGAAGCTCCTATCTTCCTGAACTCCGACAGGAAAGACTCCTGACCGATGCCTTCGTCGAACTCGAAAACCTGAGCCGGAATACCCAGTTTCTCAAAACGTTTCAGCGCGCCGCGCTCGTAAGCAAGATCATCGGAACGCGTCCCTACACGGACTATGCCCAGCTTAGGCTCAATCCCTTTTTGCCTCAGCCGCTCCGCCTCCGCCCGAAGGCCGGCTTCCATACCCGCCGCGACGTCCGCGCCCTTAAGTATCACCTTAAGCCCGAACGTTCAAGTTGCGCCCTACTCCCAGCGCGCTCAACAAAAGAGTCAACGTATCCTGCTGCGCTTCCATTACCTGTTTCAGCACGGCAACCTGCGTTGCCGCGGTCACCCTGGCCGATGCCATTTCCATAGACGCCAAGGCAATGCCGCTCGTTATGTCCATGACCCTCACCTCCTAAACCCGAATTCTCTGGTATTATAACCCACATATCATAAAGGAGGGAACGGAGATAAACTACTTTAACTTTATGGGATGGATGCTTTTCATGACGTGGATAGTGGGGGATACGGCCACCCGGTACATCCTGCCGCAGTTGGAGCGCGTATACGACACTCTGGAGGACTTGTCGAAAGGCGCTTTTTGCCCGAAGAACCCCGGGGCCTTCCTGTCGAAAACCATTCAAATAGTTCTGTCCGTATCCCTTGCCTACATTTTGACGACATGGCCCGTATGGTGCGTTTTGCGCTATTTCACGTACACCCGGGGGATGGAATCCGGCAGGTATCTGTACGGCATAACAGGTTTTTTATGCTGCGAATACGCGCTGGGCAGGATGGCCAAAGCCTACCCATACAGGGGTTTTTTCATGTCGGTGTTCCATTATGCCTTCGCAATGGGGGCTTACATAGTGTTTATCATCAACCCTGCCCCTATCTTTGAAGCCTATCCCTGGCTGGTGCGCATGGTGAATTTCAATCTATAACATATGCCTTGAGGGGCGGCAGTCCGTTGAAGAACACCGCGCTGTAGGTCTGGGTGTAAGCCCCGGTCGTGAGGAAATAAATCCTGTCTCCTTCTTCGAGGCTGCAAGGAAGGCGGTATTGCAGTTTTTCGTAGAGAATGTCCACGCTGTCGCATGTGGGACCGGCAATGATGTAGTTGTTGACCTCGCCCCCGCGCTCGGTGTATATCGGGTACTTGATGCTTTCGTCTATGGTCTCGATCAGCCCGCCGAACTTGCCGACGTCCAGGTATAACCAGGGGATGCCGCCGCGTTCCTTGTTGGATATCATGACGACCTCGCTGACCAGAACTCCCGCGTCCCCCACCAGATAACGCCCCGGCTCTATTATCACCCGGGGAAACTCCGAACCGAAAATCTCCCGCATATCTTCCGTTACCTCGTCCGCGTAAACCTGGGTCTCCTCCACCGGCTGAATGTAGCGCGCGGGGAAACCGCCGCCCATGTTCACAATGTCGAGGTCTATTCCATGTTTTTTAGCGGCGTCGAACAGTTCCTTGCACGTGGAAATGGGAACCCGCCACTGAGTGACGTCGTACTGCTGCGAGCCCACGTGGAAAGATATCCCGCGAGGGTTCAAACCCAGCTCTTTCGCCAGAAGTATGTTGCGGAACGCCACAGCCGGATGCGTCCCGAATTTACGCGACAACGGCCAGTCGGCGCCTATGCCGTCCGTGAGAATCCGGAAAAATACGTCGCTTTGCGGCGCGTTTCGCGCTATTTTGCGGACGTCGCTTTCCGCGTCCGTCGCAAAAAGGCGCATACCTTTTTCGTAGGCGTAGCGTATGTCCTCCGCCTTCTTGATCGTGTTGCCGTAACTCAGCCTATCCGGGGATACCCCCAACTTCAGCATAAGGTCAAGTTCATGCACCGAGGCGACGTCAAAACTGCTGCCGCGCTCGGCCAGCAGCTTCAAGACCTCTTCCTCCGGGTTGGCCTTCACGGCGTAGTAAATGTCCGCGTAAGGCATGGATTTTTTCAGTTCGTCGTATTTTTGGGCAACCACGCTCAGGGAAATCACAACAAAAGGCGTTTTTTTATCGGCCGCGAACTTCTTTATACCGGCAAAGCGTTCTTTGCTCATGTAGCTGTCCATGTCGAAAAAATAGTTGAATACGGGCACGCGTATGTACCTCCTTAAAAATCATAAAGAATTTATTATAATCGTCTTTTTACGAAATCGTCTATAAGTTTTCTTGAGATGCTCAGCGCGGGGGGGATGTCGGGGAATTCTTCGGGGGCGTACCAGCCGGCGTCGCTCAGCTCCATTCCGTCCGGGCGCAGCTCGCCGCTTTTCCAGCGCGCCGTGAAACCAAGCATCAGTGAACAGGGGAACGGCCAGGATTGGCTGCTGAAGTAGCGCACCTCCTCCACCTCGATGCCGACCTCCTCCATGACCTCGCGTTTCACCGTCTGCTCCAAAGACTCCCCCGGCTCGACAAACCCGGCCAGAACGCTGTAACGCTTCACAGGCATACGCGCGTTGTGCGCCAGCAAAAGTTTACCGTCCCGCTCCACCGCCACTATGATCGCGGGACTCAGCGGGGCGTAAACAACCTTACCGCAGGCGGAACAGGCAAGCCCCTTGTCCTCCTCCCTGGGCGACACGGGCGCGGCGCAGCGGGAACAAAACCGGGTGTCCCGCAGCCAGTTCATATACTGGTAAGCCGCGCCGGCGCGGGCAAAAGACTCGTCCCCCCACCTGAGCCAAACCTCGCGAAGATCGATCCACTCAAAAACGCCCGGCGCGTCGGGCGCGTCAAGCTCAACCTCGCTCCACGGCGGCACAACCTGCCACACTTCGGGCAAATCGAGGGAGCTTCTTACAACCCGCAGCCCAAGCTCCGAAAGTACGGACGGAGAATGAATCTCAGAGTTTTCCCCGCTCCCCGCCAACAGCTTATCGCCTTTGAATATCAGCAACTACTTATTCACCCTCTTCACGACGCGCACGTCTCCAGCTTTTCCATTCGCATGTAATATAACACAGTATTTTCACCCGACTTCGGCGAAAGTTATCCACAAAGTCTGTGATGGCAAGGTTTTACGCAAATAGCTAGGCACTACACTTCTCTTCTTGGGGTGTAGTGCTTTGGTTTACGATTTAAAAAGATAGCGGGTTTTCAGATTGGACACTATATGTCCAGTATGAGAAACTGCCTTTCGACATTTAAAGTCGGGAGGCAAAGGTTTCTGTCCA
>WRKN01000124.1 GCA_009778055.1 Synergistaceae bacterium | reverse complement strand
AAAGCAAACAACAATTGTACGCGTCCGAGAGAGCCGCGGCCAGTTCCTCGTCCAACGCGTCGGTTAAGAGCGGGGCGTTCGAAGCGCTGGAGATCAGGCTGAAGGAAACGATCTCCGGATTGCATCGAACTTTGATCGTTTTTTCAGCTATACCGCATTGACGATTAAATTACCGGCGTATATCCGGTTTTCGTTATAAGCTCCTGTCCCTGTTCCGATAAAATCCAATCTATAAGCAGTTTGGAGTTTCCTTCCGGCTCGCCGTTTGTTACGGCATAAAAATCGGCGGCAAAGGGGTAGCGGCCGTTTTTAATGTTCTCCAGCGAAGGCTCCGCTCCATTCACTCTCAACATTTTTGCGTCCGGATTTGCGTACATTGTCGTAGCGTAATATCTGTACGAATATCCGATCGCAGGCTGAACGCCCCGCCATTCCACGGATACCTGCTTCATCAGGCTGTTTGTACCAATCAGGCTTGCATCCGGCAATGGTTGGGGAGACTGGATTGGCAGTCCGCCCATAATATATTGCAACCCCGTCTGGCTGCCCGAACCTTCAGGGCGTTGAAACGCAATTATCCTGCCCCCTTTATTCCAACCAAGCGTGTTCCAGTTGGCGGTTTTACCCGAATATATGTTACGTATCCGCTGATAAGTAATATCGTCTATGGGATTACTCTTTCCCACCAGAAACACAAAAGCCTCGCGGCCTATCGGAGTAAATCGCAAATCCGCTCCGGCCGCTTTTGCGGCGGCCATTTGCTGTTCGGATGCGCCCGCAACAAAAATGATGTCCCTCTCCCCCGCAATGACAGCCTCGTATGCGCTGCGGGTATTGGTACAAAGAACATAATCCTGCGAAAAAGAATCTTTATCGTACACGGCTTCCGCAAAGGCGGCATAAACCGGATAAAGCGCCGTGGCGCCATCAAGTACCGGCAGGCTGCCGGTAAGCGCCAGGGTAGATTTTTCGCCAAGTTTAGCCGTTTTTGAGCCTTCGGAAAATGGAGCGTATACGGTTAAATCGGGCGTTGCTTCTACGCCTTCGACTATGGACATGTTTATCCACCAGTTTCCACGCAGCGCCGTGGGAAACAGCGTAATAGACAAAACGGCAAACAGCGCCAATGCCGCAGAGACGGGAATAAACTGCTTTGTGCGTCTCATCCATAAAATGGCGGTTATTGCGCCTGCACCCGTTATCACTAAAGCAACCGGCAACATTCCAATAATATTATCAACCTCGTCGACAGCCTTAAAATACTCGAATCCGTGCAATACATACCCGCCCGCGCCCCATGCAAAAAGCGTAATAATCGCGCGGACTATTATCCACATCGTTTTTTCAGTCATGCCTGTTACACTCTACATGCCGACGACCACGTTGCCTGTTTTAACTTGTATTACATAGTGCAAAATGGTTAAAATCGGCAACGCAATCGCAATGATTGAAATCGCCACTCCCTCTGTACCTATCCGCTTTTTTCCCCTGGCAAGGGAACTTATAGCCAGTCCTGTTCCAACTATCGGCGAAAAGAACCAGACAAGAGACAAAATAAAGCGCGCGAAGGCGTCGTTTACACTGACCGAAGATATAAAAATAAAAATAAAAATACCGGCAAAGACGGAATTAAGTATTAGCGCGGCGCGCGGCGAGCCAGTTTCCTTTTTTTGCGATCTGTTGGGCGACATATTTCCATCCTGTGTTACGGATAGGGCGTATAAGTTGCACTTTCTATCCGAACCTCCTGTTGACATTAGCTCACTTTACAACCTGTTCGGAGCATATGCGCGCGATCATCCCGCCCACGTCGGCCAATTCGCGCCTGTCGTCGGCCAACTCCACATCGGAAAGCGGACGGCCATTGTAAGCGTCCGCGATAGCCGCGGCCAGTTCCTCGTCCAACGCGTCGGTAAAAACCTGTAATTCATGGATCATGCCCTGATCAACATCAAAACATATCTCCACGGATCCCCATTCGAAGCGCTCGGCTCCCCTGAATCGGGCAAGCCGGATCCTGCTTTGAAGCCAGGTATCCGCCGAAAAAAAATCCCTGAGGCGCGTAAGCTCTGTCTGGTCGAAGCTCCGCGGGTCCAAGGGCTTCGCGGCGAGACCGTATTCCTTTTCAAAGGCGGCGCGAAAGCTCTCTTTCATGGAAGAAACGGTGACGTCGCCGAGGCTGGACAGGTTTACGACACGCGAACGGACTGAAGGTACGCCCTTGGCCGCCAGCTTTGCGGAAGAAACATTGAGATATTTCGCGAGCTTGTCAAAATCCGTGCGGATTAAAATCGTACCGTGGTGACAACAGTTTTCCGCCCGCAAAAAGGCGTTGCCCGAAAACTTCGCCCCGTCGATCTCCAGGTCGTTGCGGCCGCTCCTCTTTGCCTCACGGGATAGCCCCAGGCTGTTGACCGCCCTGGCAACCACGTCCAGTTGACGGTTCTCGTCATATACTCCTCGCTGGGCTATGAAGGAAAAATTCAAATTGCCAAGGTCATGATATACCGCGCCGCCGCCGGAGAGCCGCCGCGCCAGGAGAACGCCGTCTGCCCGCATGGCATCCAGGTTACACTCGGCGCGGCTGTTCTGATTTCTGCCGATGACCACCGCGCCGGCGTTTTGCCAGAGAAACAAAAGACAACTGTCCGGCGCCGCCGTCCGGGTCAGGTATTGCTCCAGCGCCAGATTTTCATAGGGATCGCCCCCGGCCGTCTCGCAGAAATATAACTTCACGCGGGCTAACCCTCGAATTTCAGCAGAGGGTTCTTGGCCGCGGCCAACTCGTCGGCGCGACGGATAGGAGTCAAAACCGGTGCCTCAAGGAGAGCGTCAGGCTTGGAAAAGGCCAGGGCGTGAAGCTCCTTAAACGCGGCTGCGGCGCGCTCCAGTGTTTCCTTTGATTCGGTCTCCGTCGGCTCCACCATGAGCGCCTCGCGCACGATGAGGGGGAAATACATCGTGGGCGGATGTATGCCCCGGTCGATGAGCGACTTGGCTACGTCAGCCGCCGAAACTCCGGTCTGTTTTTTCAGTTCCTCCAGGCTCAACACAAACTCGTGCATACAGGTTCCCTCGAAAGACGGCGCGTATTCCGGGGCCAGCAGCTTCATCAGGTAGTTTGCGTTGAGTACGGCGTTTTCAGAAACCTCGCGCAGCCCGTCGCCTCCCAGCGTGAGTATGTAGGCGTAGGCACGCAGACAGACCAGGAAGTTCCCGTAAAAATTCTTTACATTGCCTACGGAGTCGGCTCGTTTGGCAAAGGCGTAGCGTCCGTTTTCGAAAACAACCCTATCTCCGGGCAGGAACTCGGCCAGTTGGGCTTTGCAGCCCACCGGACCCGAACCCGGACCGCCCCCGCCGTGCGGGGTGGAAAATGTCTTGTGCAGGTTGAGGTGGACGAGGTCAAAGCCCATATCGCCTGGACGGCAGCGTCCCATAATGGCGTTGAGATTGGCGCCGTCGCAGTACATCAGCCCTCCCGCGCCGTGGATGATCCGGACGATTTCCTGAATGTTCTTCTCGAACAGGCCGAGTGTGTTGGGGTTGGTCAGCATAAGAGCCGCGGTATCCTCCCCGGCTATGGCCGCCAATGCCTCCATATCCACGCAGCCTCCGGCGTCCGATGGCACGGGTACCACCTGAAAGCCGCACATGGCCGCCCCAGCGGGGTTGGTGCCGTGGGCCGAATCAGGCACGATGACCTTCGTCCTTTTCAAATCGTTTTTCCGGCGGAAATACTCCTTGACCATGAGCAGGGCGCCGAACTCGCCGTGAGCGCCGGCCGCGGGCTGGAGCGTCACCTCGTCCATGCCGCATATATCCGCCAGAGATAAGGCAAGATCGTGCAGTACCGCCAGGCTTCCCTGGGAAGCATCTTCGCCCTGGAGGGGATGCGTCTGAGTAAAGCCGGGCAAAGCAGCGCAATCTTCATTGAGTCTGGGGCTGTACTTCATGGTACAGGAACCCAGGGGATAGAAGCCGTTGTCCACCCCGTGAGCTTTGCGCGCCAACTGGGTGTAGTGGCGCACAAGGTCGATCTGGGCCACCTCGGGCAACCCCGGCGGGGAAGATCGTTTCAATCCGTCCGGGATATCGGCGATCAGGGGCGATTTTGGCATGGTAACGCAACGCCTTCCGGCCACGCTCTTCTCAAAAATCAACATGTTGTCTTCACGCATGGGGGATCACGCTCCTTACAATGCGGATCAGGTGGTCGATCTGATCCTTCGTGTTAACCTCGGTGGCGCACCACAGGATTCGGTTCCCGTCTATGGGAAGCCCCCCCAGAATTCCGTTGGAATCCAGGGCGGCCAATACCTTCGCGCTGTCAGTCGGGCATTGGGTGACGAACTCGTGAAAAACAACGCCGGGAAATGCCGGCGCGAAGCCCGCGGCTTCCAGTTGTTCCTTGAGATAAGCGGCGTTCGCCATGGACTGACAGGCGACTTCGTAGAGACCCTGCGGTCCCAAGGCCGCGCAGTAGACAGTGGCCGCAAGGGCGCAGAGCGCCTGGTTGGTACAGATATTTGAGAGTGCCTTTTCCCGGCGTATGTGCTGTTCGCGCGCCTGCAGCGTCAGTACGAAAGCGCGTTTTCCTTCCTTGTCGACGGTCTGCCCGATGATGCGTCCCGGAAGTTTCCTGACCATATCTTTCCGGCATGACATAAAGCCTAAATATGGACCGCCGAAAGACAGCGGAATGCCCAAAGGCTGCCCATCCCCCACGGCGATGTCGGCGCCGTATTCCCCCGGCGTCTTGAACAGCGCCAGGGATATGGGATTGACCCCGGCGATAAACCTGGCTTTCGCGGCGTGGGCAATCCTTGCGATGGCCTCGCCGTCTTCTACGATGCCGTAGAAATTCGGCGTCTGCGCGTATACGCACGCGGTATTCTCGTTTACCAGGGATGCCAAAGCCTCCAGATCGGTGACGCCATTCTTTTCGGGGCAGAGTATCAGCTCCGCGTCCATGGCCTTGCAATAGGTCTTAATGACGCTCAATACGCCGGGATTCGCGGTTTGGGAAACCACGGCGGAACGCCGGTTTTTTTCAAGGCACATGGATATTCCCTCGGCGGCGGCGGTAGCGCCGTCGTAAACCGAGGCATTGGACGCATCCATTCCGGTCAGGGCGCAGATGGTGGTTTGATACTCAAAAATTGCCTGAAGGACGCCTTGGCTTATCTCGGCCTGATATGGGGTGTACGCGGTAACGAACTCCGACCGCATCGCCAGGTGGGGGACGCAGGAGGGAATGTGGTGGCGATAGGCGCCGGCGCCACGGAAGATGGCGGCATAGTTCCTGTTTCGCGCGGCCAGCTCGCCCAGGCGATCCTTGACTTCGAACTCGGAAAGCCCCTCTTTGGCAATGTGGGAATAATCGCCCCGAAACGCGATCTCCGGGGGAACGTCTTTGTACAGGTCGTCGTAACCCGCCGCGCCGACGGCCTTGAGCATTTGCTCTCTTTCCCGCGCGGTGGAAGGCACGTAACTCATGAACAACCTCCTCTGAATAAATGGGCGGCCGCCCTATGCCTCGTCTCCGATTAATTCTTCATAGGCCTTGGCGGAGAGCAGGCTGTCTTCGCCCTTGACGCCGGACAGCTCTACGAGCCAGGCGTCGTAGGGGGCGCTGTTTATCAGCGCTGGATCGTCCATGACGCCCTGGTTAACCCGAACGACGGTACCGTCCACCGGCGATTTGATCTCGGATACCGCCTTGATGGACTCTACGTCTCCTATCGTCCCGTTGGCGGAGAGTTTCTCTCCCTCGCCGCACAGACTGACGAAGACCACGTCGGAGAGCTGTTCCTGTGCGTAATCGGTAATGCCGACGAGCGCGTTTCCGCCCTCCAGGATTTTGATCCACTCGTGAGATTTCGTGTAAAGCAAGTTATCAGGTACGTTCATATACTGTCCCCCGTTTTCCGGCGCGATAGGCTCGCGCTCTTTAAAATTAGTAGTTTCTCTTGTAAAAAGGCATAGGTACGATCTTAGCTTTAAGCCGTCTGCCGCGCGCTTCGACGTCTACTTCCTCTGCGCCGGCCGATGCTGTTTTCACACACGCCATGGCAATGGCTTTACCCGAGTAAGGCGAAAGGGTGCCGGATGTGACCCGTCCGATTTCCTCGCCGCCGCAATAAACAAGGTAGCCGTCCCGCGCGATGCCTTTGTCCACCAGTTCCAGGCCGATCCGCTTGACCGCGGGAGCGCCTTTTTTCAGCATGGCCTCTTTGCCGATGAAGTCGCGGCCATCCATCTTTACAAATATCCCAAGGCCGGCCTCCAGCGGAGTGGTATCCTCGTCCATTTCGTGGCCGTAGAGTGGCAGCGACGCCTCAAGCCGCAGGGTGTCCCGCGCCCCGAGGCCGCAGGGCAATATGCCATCCTGACGGCCCGCCTCAATGAGCGCATCAAAGATGACGGGGATGTCCTGCCGGTCCGCATAGAACTCAAGACCGTCGTCGCCGGTGTAACCCGTCCGGGAGACCAGAGTACGCTTGCCCGCGATGATCTGGCCGTCGGTAAATGTGTAGTACTTTTGAGGGATAACCACGTCCGGAGCCAGCCTCGTTAATATATCCAGGGCTTTCCTGCCTTGCAGGGCTATGAGTCCGGTTTCTTCCGAAGCGTCCCTGAGGGCGATGCCGGCAGGCAGATGTTCCCGCATCCAGGCATAGTCCTTTTCCCGGTTTGCCGCGTTGACCACAATCATCAACCGGTCCGTCGAAAGTATGTAGATCAGCAAATCGTCTATGACGCCGCCGCCCTCGTTGCACATGGGCGAATAACACGCCGCGCCCGGCGCCCGGCGCCCTATGTCGTTGGTCATCAGGCGCCCCACAGTCGCAACCACGTCCGCGCCCTCCAGGAAAAACCGGCCCATGTGGGATACGTCGAAGAGTCCCGCGGATTCCCTGACGGCCATGTGTTCCTTGATAATGCCGGCCTCGTAGTGAATCGGCAGGGAGTAGCCGGCGTAGGCCGTCATCTTGCCGCCCAATTTCACATGAATGTCATATAACGCGGTGCGTTTTTCCATTTTCTTCCTCCAGTGCCTGAAAAAATATTTTTCGCAGTATGCAAAACTGAATTACATTATAAGCTCAGCCGTGAAAAATCAAGTGTGTAAGATATATTAACCCGGATTTAGAAGTCAAACGGCAGGAAACTACCACAAACCACTGTGTCATAAGGCCTTGCCCTTTCAGGGCGGCTGCGTGTTTGTATTCCGAAACCCAGGGCTGCGGCGCTTACGCGCCTTACCCTGGGCTGACACCCTAC
>WRKN01000123.1 GCA_009778055.1 Synergistaceae bacterium | reverse complement strand
AAAAAAAATTTGCCGGACGATGGAGAGAGCAGGAAGGCAAGCGTTTTCAGCAGCGTCGATTTTCCGCTGCCGTTTGGTCCTATCAAACCAACGATACTACCCTCCGGAATATGCAGAGATTTTACGTCGAGGACGGGGTGTTTTCCGTAGCTGAATTTTATGTTACTGAGTTCATATATGTTTTTCAAGCTTCGCGTCGTTTGAGACATGACAATCCGGCGTTCAGAGCGAAACTCATCAAAAGAAGAAGAAGTCCCAGAGCGATGCCTAGGGCGAAATCGCCCTTGCCGGTTTCCAGCGTTATTGCCGTCGTTATCGTCCGCGTGTGCCACTTGATGTTGCCTCCGAGCATCATTGAGACGCCCACTTCCGCCACTATCCTGCCGTATGCGGTGACCGCCGCGACGAGAAGGGCGAACCTGCATTCGTAAAGGCAGGTCACGGCCATACGCACACCTGACGCGCCGAGGGTACGGAGCGTCAGGCGAAGACGTTCTTCAAGGCTTTCGACCGCGCTCGCTGAGAGCGCAATCACTATCGGAAGCGCCAGTATCGTCTGGCCGATCGCCATTCCCTGTACCGTGAACAGGAGCCGCCACTGTCCTAAGGGTCCGCGGTTTGAGATGAAAGAGTAGACGAGGAGGCCGACTACAACAGTAGGCAGGGCCAGCATTGTGTCGACGATTGTGCGGAGGCCTCTTCGGCCCGGGAAGTCGAAATAACCGAGCATAAAACCGAGGGGTATCCCGATGCCCAGCGAGAAGAACATGGAGAGCGTGGTCAGCCGTATTGTGGTGATAACGGCTGACCAAGTTTGCTCATCCATAAACACTATCAGGCGTATCGCCTGGAAAAAACCCTCGGATATGTAGTTCAACGCAATGGCCGGTTCTTACCTAACGTCGGATTCTTATTCGGCGTTGGGGAAAAAGAGCTGCTTCCCCTCCAGCCGGAAGTTAGCAATGTCTTGCTGGACCTTGGGAGACGCGAGCCACTCTGACATTGATTTCGCAAGCTCGAAATTGACGTTGCCGTGCTTTTCCGGATTCACAGGAATCACGCTGTACTGGTTCCTGAGGGATTCGTCACCCTCGACCAGGATCACCAGCGGAGGATTGCCTCCGTGATTTGCCTCATACGTAATGTACGTGCCTCTGTCGGTGAGCGTATAACCTTCGCGCTCACCCGCCATGATGATCGTTTGCATCATGCCCTGCCCGGCCTGGATGTACCATGTCTCCCTGTCAGGCTCGCCTATGCCGGCTGCCGCCCACATACGCAGTTCGGCCATGTTCGTGCCGGATCGGTCGGCTCTGCTCACAAAAGGGGCGGATTTTGAAGCTATCGCCGCAAGCGCTTCGTTCACGGCCATGCCCTTTACTTCCGCCGGATCGGACGGCATGCCGATCACAACGAAGTCGTTGTACATTATCTGTCTCGGTTCGACGCCGAATTCCCCGTCTACGAAGGCTTTCTCGGCTTCAGGGTCGTGGGTAAACACGACGTCGACGTCGCCGTTCCTGCCGTGCTCAAGCGCCGCGCCCGTGCCGACGGACACCCACTGCAACTCGATTCCTTTGTCGGTCATGAGTATCGGCGCGAGGTAATCGAGCAGTCCGGTGTCGTTCGTGCTGGTCGTCGTTGCCATACGGAGTACGGGCGCCGCTCCGGCGGAGGCCGCGAACACCGACATTATTAAAACCAGAGCAAACAGGACGACGATTTTACCAAATTTTTTCATGTTGATTTTTCTCATATCAATTCATCCTCTCTTAATTAAAATCGACCGCCCCCTAAAAAGGAGGCGGCCTGAGTGCCGCGAAATTATTAATGCTCCTTTCCAAACGGGAGGCACGGGCGTTTCCATCCGTACCCATCGGCCCGTCCCCGTAGGAATCTCCCTTAGGGGAGCGGACTCAGAGAATTTTTTTTACGTTGGGTCAATCAGGTCGTTCCGCCTCAATCACCCCGCTTTATCCGCCGCTGATCATGTGGATTACTTCCACATTCGCGCCGTCCGGTACCGGAGCCGCGGAATAGCCTTCGCCGCGTTCAACCGGCTCGTCGTTTATCCACACGGCGATCATTTTGAACGTGTAATTTTTAGCGTCCAGCACATCCTGGACGGACATTCCGCCGCGCCAGGGCATTTCCTCTCCGTTTACGCGAATCATTCGTAAGCGTCCTCCGGCCTCAGATGTTTCTCCAGCAGTTCCACAACGTGGGGATAGTCAATTCCCAGCCTTCTTACCGTTTCGAGGGTCGGGATGCCGTTTTTGTTCCAGCCGCGGCGTTTGTACACGCTGTCCACCAACGTCTCCCATTGGCCCCTGCGGAATTCCAGCAGTCGGGCGATCTTATCCTTGACCGGCATTCCTTCCGGTTCGACGCCGGCTTCCCTGAGCTTGCCGTCGAAGTACTCGGGACGGGCGTTCCACTCGTCCTCGAACACCGGGCCGAGTCCCCTGTCCGGGCATTTGTGCTGTTCGCGCGTGCCCTTGCCCATCCGCAGGTTGAATATCCTCTCGAAATTATACATCTTTTCGGACATTGTTATTATGTCCTCTTTCACAATATTTTTGCCGGTGACGGCGTTGTATATTTCGACATAATTCTCGACGTGCTCCGGCACTTTAGCGGCTTCGATGCCTTTGTATTTTGTGCGGTTATCCCCTGGCTCGATGTCGTTCCAGGGCAGCTTGCAGAGGCCGACCAGAGAGAACCACAGCCGGAAATTCGGGAAGTAGAACAAAGCCTCGGCCTTGTCCGCGAAGGTCGGGAGCTGCTTGTTCACCATATCCATGAAGATCAGCCATGCCTCGTCGTGCTGAGGTCCCTTAAGGGTGAGGAAGTACCCGCCCCATTGAGCGATAGACTCCTGACAGCGGTACTGCGACACCTCAAGACCCTGCCCCTCCATCGCTATGTCCTCCATGATCTTTCGATCCGCGCCGTATTTTTCGGCGAACAATTCTTTCATCTTGCGCGTGCCGAGCGCGAATATCCTCGAAAATTCGTCATGCCCCTTCGCCATGCGGTGTATGAGTTCCATAAGCGCGTCCTTGTTGCCGAAAGTCATCTCAAGGCCGCCGGTGTGCCCGCTGTTTATCAATCCCAGCTCGTAACATTCGCATACGAAGGCGAGCCCTGTGCCGAGCGATATGGTGTCAACTGCGTAGTGGTCGGCGTAGAAATTCGCCTCGATAGTCCAATCGGCGTCGAATATGCCGACGCAGGAGCCGAGGCTTGCCACCGTTTCATATTCGGGCCCGTCCACAATGACCTGCCTGCCCTTCCACGGCCCTGTCGTCAGGGTAAACGGGGGAGTCGCCTTCGCGCACGACAGGGAACAGCCGTACCAGCATCCGTCCGGCATTCCCTGCGTGAATCGTTTCTTGTACTCCTGAGAGTGGATGTTGCCTATGTCGGGGTGGCTGCCGAACTTGAAATTATTGACCGGCAGCAGATCGTAGTCGTTCATTACCTCGTTGAGATGGGCGGTGCCGATGGAGCGCATCTGGCACTGGACGTCGTCGAAGTCGTGAATCTCCTTGTGGAGCTTTCTCCCGATTCTGGAAAGCGTATCCACGTCCGCCGGTCCCGTCGATGTGCCGGTCACCTTGCTCATCTTGACCACGAGGGCAAGGACGTTTTTATCCTTGAGAACCGTCCCGCCGCCGCCGCGCCCCGCCTGCTTCAATCGGGCGACTTTGCGGCGAGGGTCGTAGAAGCTGAAATTCATGCAGCCCCAATAGGAGTATTCCGCCGCCTCTCCGCTCGATACCACCGATATATTCCTCTTGTCCTTCTCGTCTGAGGCGAAATAATCGTGCAGGTGTTCCGTGACAACGTATGAGTTTTTGTCGTCCGTAATATTCGATTCGAGTATCTGCACCAGGCCGTTGTCGCCGTCGATGTAAATGATAACCTCTTTGTCGGCTTTGCCCTGGAGCTCGAACGCGTCGAAACCCGAAAACTTGAGCAGAGGGGCGAAGTAGCCGCCTGAGTTGCTGTTGTACGTCTGTTCCGTGAGAGGCGACAGGAATACGGCGTAGCACTTTCCGGCTCCGGGGTACTGTGTAATGCCGCAGAGCGGCCCGCCGGAGATGACAATCTCGTTCTCAGGGTCGTTCCACTTCGTTTCGGGAGTAACGGCGTCCCATAACAGCTTGAGTCCGAATCCGCGTCCGCCTATGAATGTATCGACCATGTCGTCCGATACGGGACGTTTTTCAAATTTATAATTGCCGTCCTTGCCGCCGAGTCCCACGTAAAGGGTCTCTCTCGTGTATCCCAGCTTAGAGGCGGATGGAGTATAATTCCACTCCGCCAGCACTTTCATCTTTTCCACGCTGTTTTCCCCCTATGCAGGTTATGCTTTTTAGCGCGTAAATTATACCCCGAGTTTAACAGTTACGCGAGTAAAAAACGTTCCCAAAGTCACGTTATCAGCGACGATGATCGTGATAGTATCGAGTATAAAAACATAGCCGCATAAAAGCGGCTATGTTTAATTTTGCGTCTAAAATAAAAGCGTCTAAAATCAGCCGCATGCCTGCGTTGGGTTTAATGCCAGGCGCCTTTAAGGCGCCCGGCTCTTGCTTTTATCTCTTTGCTGCGGTCACACGGTCTGCGTGCCGCAGTCCGGGCAAAACTTAGTGGCGACCATTTTTCTGCATGTCGGGCAGAACTTGTCTCCTTGAGGCTCCGGGACGCCCGCCGCCGGTTGAGGCTGCGCCGGCTGCTGCATTTGCTGCTGCATACCGGCCATCATTTGCTGCCCCATCTGCAGTCCCATTCCCATTTGAGCCGCCGCTCCGCCGACTCCGCCGCCGCCCTCCTTGCCGAAACTGTCCGCCATAGAGATGGCGGCGTACTTGCCCACGTCGCCGACGAAGGATTGAGCGGCAACCCTTTCGGCCATTTCCTGAACTTCCTTGGGGTAGTTGATGGAAAGAATATTCAGGTTCTCCACGCCGAGGCCGATGTCCAGAAGCTCCTTATCCAGCTCCGCGGAAATTTCTTTGCCCAGCGCGCGGCTGTTCGCCTGAAGCCCGATCAGCGCGTTTACGCCGATCTGGCGTTCTCCGTGCAGAATGCACTCCGCGATGACGGGATTCAGCACGCCCATTATCCGCTCGGAGATATCTTCGAGCGAATAGGTGGCTTTAACGCCCGCCACCTTTTTGATAAAAGTCAGGTAGTCGCGGAACTCCACGATTAAATTTCCGTTGCAGCCGATTGGAACTCCCGACGGCACTTCAGGCGACGGGATCATGATGCGCTGCCGCGTTCCCCAGGGAAGCAGAAGCTGCTTCGCGTTGACAAAATAGACCTCCGCCCGCATCCCCGTGTCCCCTCGCAGCGTAAAAATACCTTTCAGCGTGGAGAGGAACGGCGTGATCTGCGTCTCGATGTCGAAATTGCCCTCATCCTTGAAAATGCCCTCGATCTGTCCATTGGCGTAGAATATCGCGTTCTGCCCCGTGCGTATGATCAGCTTGGAACCTTTTTTTATTTCATTGGCAGGCCATTTGTAGAACAGAACGTCGTCCCTGAATTCTTCCCACTCGATAGTGTCTTTCCCTTGTCCAAACCAAGCCATTTACCCTTCACCTCTTATTTTTGATAGCTTTTTATCCCTACTGCATAAAATAGTACAAGACAGCCGCTGCCGCAATAACCCCGAGGACAGCGAACGCGATCTTAATCGCGGAATAGGGCCTGCTGCCAGTGACCTTGCCGGTCTCGCCGTTTACCAGGTAGTTATAGGTCTTTCCCCTGTAGCCGAAAGCGGAGCTCCAGAGAGGCAGGAGCACGTGTTTGTACGTCACCTTGGAATATTTAGTGAAGAGCGACCGGACTTCCGACGTGTCATATGTCCTTTCGATGTCCCTCTTAGCCAGACCTCGCAATGTATCCTCCATGATCTTCTTCGCGCTCTCGAAACCCTCGTTCGCCTTAATTTTGTAAACTTCCGCGTAATAACCGGAGAGATAGCCGGTTGAAAAAGGCTGCGTATCGGTGGTCGTGCTGTAAGGCAGTATGCCCCTGATGTTTTTTTCCTTTTTTGAGGCGCAGATCAGCACGTCGTCAAAGGAGGCGCTCACGACGCCGCTCACCGGAAACCAATCTATCTCTCTTTTTTCCTTGCCTTCCTTGTCTTTTACCCTCCTGTACTTTCCGCCCCTTCCCTCATATTTGGAAACTGCGTAAGCGTCGTACGTCCAAAAAGGAAGAAACATGCCGGCAAGACCGCCCTCGGCATATCTCTTTTTGAAATCATTGGGGGCGAACCAGCGGCTCTTTACCCACGCCCTGAACCTTTCCTGCGCGTTTTTTTTGTCGATCTTGAACGGAATTACGCCATCCGGCGGGATCCCGGCGCTTTGCTTCGCCGTGGCAACCTGCGTGGAGCCGCACATGGGACAGGTAGTCGAAAATTGCGATTCGGAAAAAGAAATCTCCATGCCGCACTGTTGACAACCCACGACCGCCATACCTTCAAAAGGGGTCGTCGCTTTTTCGCGCTCCAGATACGAGTTAAAATCGTGTTCCTTTATGGTATCGGAGAGCGTCTGCAAGCTGTATTCGGTTTTGCATGACGAACATTCGAACACCTGCTTTTGGATATTGAACTTCATAATGCCGTTGCAATTTTGGCATACGAATGTTTCGGTATCTACATGGACAGTTTCTGTTTGTTCAGCCATGGCTTATTCTTGCTTTCCGAGGCCGGCTTTCAACATAGCGAGTTGATCTTCCACCTGATCAGCTTTAACTTCCTGAGTGGTCGCGTTGTATTTTTTAGCCAGCTCTTCCACTTCGTTTGTTTCCTTGGTAAATTCTTTGTTGAGAGCTGAAGCGGCGTCCGCCGCGTCCACCCGTTTCTGGACAGCCTCAAATAAATTGTCGAAACTGCTCAGAGGGGTTTGGGAAAACTTCTCATCGATTTTGTTAATTTTTTCCTGCTGTTTTGCCACGGCCAGCTTCTGTTTCAGCTCCTTGAGCTTGTCCTCCGAGGCATTGATGTCGTCCATCAGCTTTTTCAGAAGCTGCCTCATCTTCTCGCTGTTGTCTTTCGCCCGGTTGTACTGGGAGGTCAAATCCGCCCTTTCTTCTTCAAGGCGGTTCTTATAAGTCAAAAACTTTCTCGCGTCGTTGTCGTTCCCGCTTTTTACGGCGGCCACAGCATAGCTTTCGTACTTATCGCATTCCGCCTCGTTGTCGGCGAGCTTGCGCGCAAGTCCCGTCTCTTCGGCGATAACCGCGGCCGTCTCCGCTTTTACCTG
>WRKN01000122.1 GCA_009778055.1 Synergistaceae bacterium | reverse complement strand
TCATAGAGGAACCGGCGGCGCGCAACACCGCCCCCGCCATACTTCTGGGCTGCGAGTTCCTCAGGCGGAAGGGAGCCTCCGGCCGCGACGTGGTGGTGGTGACGCCAAGCGACCACATAGTGAAGGACGCCGCCGCTTTCGGGGAAGCGTTATCACATGCCATAAACGCGGCCTCCGCCGGATACATGACCACTTTGGGGATAGTCCCCACCCGCCCGGACACGGGATTTGGGTACATAGAGCGCGCGCCCTGCGAAGACTCCCCGCGCGGTTGGCATGAAGCGACGCGTTTCGTGGAGAAGCCGGATCAGGCCACGGCTGTCGAGTATATAAAAAGCAAAAATTATTTTTGGAACGGCGGAATTTTCATTTTCACACTGGACACTCTTTACCGTGAACTTGCCCACGCGTCGCCGGAGCTTTACGAGGCCGCCAGGAAGGGATATGATTATTTTTTGACGAACTTCGACGCTGTGCGCCCCGTAGCTTTCGACTACGCCGTCATGGAACGCGCGGCCCGGGTCGCGATGGTGGAGCTTGATGCGGGGTGGTCCGACGCAGGCTCATGGGACGCCCTGTACGACGTCTTGGACAAGGACGTTTGCGGCAACTCCCTGACCGGCGACGTTGTGACCGATGGCGCGAAAAACTGCCTGGTGGACTCGCGAAACCGCCTTACGGCCATTGTGGACGCCGAGGATCTGATAATCATCGATACGCCGGACGCCCTGTTCATATCCAAAAGAGGTTCTTCCCAGAAAGTGCGCGGGGTGGTAGACATATTGAAGAAGCGCGGCACAGGCTTCTGAAGGAGTGTTTTTATGCTTGAAGAACTCAAAGAAAAAGTTTACGAAAGCAACATGGCTTTGCCGCGGCACGGGCTGGCTCTCTTTACATGGGGCAACGCCTCCGCTGTGGACAGGGAATCGGGCCTGGTCGTGATAAAACCGTCCGGCGTGGAATACGAGGCATTGTCGCCGGAAACCATGGCGGTGGTCAGCCTGGACGGAAAACAGGCCGAGGGCGGGACCCAGCCAAAACCCTCCTCCGACACTCCCACACATTTGGCGCTTTACAGGGCATTTCCAGAGATAGGCGGCATAGCGCATACCCACAGCAGATGGGCGACGATTTTCTCGCAGGCTGGGCGCGGCATCCCCGCGCTGGGGACGACTCACGCCGACTATTTCTACGGGGATATACCCTGCACAAGAAAAATGACCCCGAAGGAGATCGCCGGAGAATATGAGCTTGAGACGGGAATGGTAATAGCCGAAGCCTTTCAAAATCTATCGCCGGCAAAAATTCCTGGAGTTTTGGTGCACAGTCACGGTCCGTTTACCTGGGGCAAGGACGTTTCCGAAGCGGTGTATAACGCCGTGGTTTTGGAAGAGACGGCTATGATGGCGTGGCATACCCTGTTCTTAGCAAGCCTGGCAGGTTTGCCGAAGGAGGAGGAGTTCCCCTCTATGCAGCGGGAGCTCCTAGATCGGCATTTTTTGCGCAAGCACGGGCCGGGCGCATATTACGGACAATGAGGTGAATTGCGATATCATGTTGAAAATGAACAAAAGCGCTTTTTCCAACAAGGCGGCGTGGGAATCCGCTGGTATAAAATTTCCGGCTTACGACCGGGAGGCCATGATACGAAAGACGACTCAAAACCCGCGCTGGCTGCATTTTGGCACGGGCAACATATTCAGGGCGTTCATAGCGCGCCTGCAACAGCGTTTGCTGGACGAAGGCAAAACGGAAACCGGCATCATCGCCGCCTCGGCCTACGACTACGAGGTTTTCGACAAAGTGTACAAACCGTACGATAATCTCACTATATCCGCCGGGCTCAAGCCGGACGGAGAGATAGTTCTGGAGCTGGTCGCCTCAATCGCCGAAGCGATGCGGGCCGACGAGGGAAGGGAGCGTCTCAGGGAGATCGCCCGCGCGCCGTCTTTGCAGATCATGAGCTTCTGCATCACCGAAAAAGGCTACGCCCTAGCCGACATGAGAGGCGAACTTTTCGAGCATATAAAGCGAGACATGGAAGGCGGCCCGGAGGTAGCCAGGCATACCATGACTCTGGCGGCGGCGCTTCTTTTGGAGCGTTTTCGCGCGAACCCAGGCGGAGCGCCGATAGCCCTGCTCAGCCTGGACAACTGCAGCCGCAACGGAGACCGGCTGAAAGAATCCGTGCTGCGCGTGGCGCGGGCATGGGCGGAGGCGGGGCTCGCGGAAAAAGACTTCGTGTCCTACGTCGAGGACGGCGGCAAGGTCTCTTCCCCCTGGAGCATGGTGGACAAAATCACTCCGCGTCCGTCCGAGGCCGTCCGCGACCACTTGAAGGAAAAAGGCGTGGAGGGCATGGACCTTATACTGACGACGAAAGGAACTTACGTGGCCCCCTTCGTCAACGCCGAGATTCCGGAGTACCTGGTTATAGAGGACGATTTCCCCGCCGGGCGTCCGCCGCTGGAAGATGCCGGGGTTTATTTCACCGACCGCGAAACCGTGGAAAAAGTCGAGCGCATGAAAGTTACTACGTGCCTCAACCCTTTACACACCGCGCTGGCGGTTTTTGGCTGCCTTTTGGGCTACAACGCCATAGCCTCGGAGATGAAAGACCCTCTCCTGAAGGCTCTGGTGGAAAGAATAGGTTACGTGGAAGGAATGTCTGTGGTGACGGACCCCGGGATTTTCAGCCCGAAGGACTTCATCCGCGAGGTTCTCGAAAACCGTTTCCCCAACCCCTTCATCCCGGACATGCCTCAGCGTATAGCTACGGACACGAGCCAGAAAATTCCCATCCGCTACGGCGAGACGATAAAGTCCTACATGAAGCGCCCCGACCTGGACGCCGGCGGGCTGACCGGCATCCCGCTGGTCATAGCGGGTTGGTTCCGCTACCTGCTGGCGCTTGACGACAACCTTGAGCCGATGGAACTCAGCAATGACCCCATGCTCGCGGAACTCAAAAAAGGGCTCGCCGGTATTGAAGCAGGCAAGCCGGAAACCTACGACGGGCAACTGCGTCCCTTCCTGTCCAACGAGGCGCTTTTTGCCGTAGACCTGTTTTCGGTGAGTTCGGTGAGTTCGGCGAGTTCGGCCGGTCTGGGAGAGAAGATAGAAGGACTTTTCGTCGAGATGCTCGCCGGAAAGGGCGCGGTCGCGGAGACACTTAAAAAAACGCTGGGGGGATGATACATTGAGAAGCTTATCTGACCCGGTCACGTTTTTACTCACAATACCGGCGGTGTTGTGGGCCATTTCGTTTCATGAGTTCTGTCACGCTTACGCGGCCAAAATGGTGGGCGACCCCACGGCGGAGCGGCATGGGCGGCTGACGCTTTCCCCGTTGGCGCACTTCGACCTCGTCGGGACGCTGCTGCTTTTGTTCGCGGGCTTCGGCTGGGCCAAGCCCGTGCCGATCAACACCCGCTATTTCCGCAACCCTCAAAGGGACATGGTTCTGGTCTCCCTGGCCGGAATCGCGGGCAATATCCTGACGGCGGCGGTGTGCGTGCTGATCTTCCGTTTCCTGGGAGGATTCATTTTCGAGTTGACCGGACGGCCCGGGATTATCGTGATTCAGCGGATGCTTTTAATAAACCTTGGCCTGGCGTCCTTCAACCTGATCCCTATACCGCCGCTGGACGGCTCGAAGGTACTCTACGCCTTTCTGCCGTTCGGCGCCCTCAGGCATTACTACTGGCTGGAGCGCTACGGCATGTTCATACTGATAGCGCTGCTGGTGACAGGGATAATAGACCTGATATTCACCCCGATATTCATGACGCTGCTGAGGTTAGTGCAGGTTCTGGCCTGAAACGGCGTTTTCGGCGGCGTCGCAGAGGAGCGACGCCGCTCCTTTTCCGCCGGACTTGTCGGACTCTCCGGACAATTCCAGCAGTTCGCCCCGGACGCGGGAGAGCTTTTTTTCGTCATCGAGGGATGCCGCGACGCGCTCGGCAAGGTCGTAAGCGGTGAGTTTCCCTACTGCCTCGTCAAGGAGCGCCCGGCCCGCTATCCTGTTGGGCCACGACAGGAATCCGCCGAACTGCTCCAGGCTCCGCCGCAATTTCCATTCCTTGAGGGCCCGCCCCGCCAGCGGAATGCCTGAAACGAGCCTGCCAAGCCCGCCTATCGGCGCGGCGTCCAGAAAATCGAAAGGCAGGGCGACGAGGGCCGGAAGGCCGCAGTGCATCAATTCCAGAGTGTTGGTTCCCGGCTGCGTCAGGGCGTAGTCGGAGTTTTTCATGACGGCGGCGGCGCTTACGGCAATGCCGCTTTTCACTGGGTTGAGTCCGGCGCTTTCCCAAAGGGGAAATTCGTTTTCCGGCGCGAAAGGCGAGAAAAGCGTCGTGAACCGGACGCCGCGGATAAGGGTTTCCATGTGCCTTGCGACCTTGGTAAGCCATTTGATTGACAAATTTCTTATGTCCGGGCGGCTGCCGGGAAAAAGTAAAACGTGAGGCTCTCCGCTTTTTTCAGAAGCTCCGGTTATTTTTTTGCCTTTTTCCAGCGACAAAGAATCTTTTACCAGGTCGCCTATGACGTGGGCGGGGGTTTTCAGTTTGGCTCCGATGCTCTCCGCCATGCTTTGATACGCCGTGAATACCCGCGCGCGTTCCATTCCTTTTTTGTAGCCGTAGGCGTAGCATAAAAGCGGGGCTTCGGCGCGTTCGGCGATACGGCGTCCAAAAAGGAGGTCGCCGCCAAGCTGTATAACGCAGTCCGTTTTCTCCTTGGCGAGGGCGCGCCACGTCCACGCGCTGCCGCAGGGGCCCTCCAGCTTGTCCGCCCCCAAGCCGGACGCCACGGCGCGCTCGTACCCCGACGCGAACTGGCACGGAAGCAGCCACAGCGAAACCGAGTGCCCTCTCCCTCGCAGCTCGGCGATTACCGGGCGAACCCATCCCCAGAGTTCCCCGGGGCCGTTTGTCAACAGCGCGATCTTCATGTTTTTTTCATCCTTTCCGGCAAAACATATTATCCAATTATAGCCGGTGTTTTATCGCATTTGACACGCTACGAAAGCTGAGGTTTACAGGCAACCATGATACGCCGTCTTTATCAGATGTCCTTATCTTTATCATAAGTATCATTAATTTTATTTATCAAAGCAACAGTATTATGCTATTTTTATTTATTTTGGGAGGGTCATTATGTCTTATGTGGAAAAAGTGTTGACTGAACTGATCGCGAACAACCCCTACCAGCCGGAGTTCCATCAGGCGGCGACAGAGGTTCTCAGGTCATTGAAGCCGGTGGCGGACAATAATGAAAGGTACGCGAAGGCAGGCTTGCTTGAGCGTCTGGTCGAACCGGAACGCCAGATTCTTTTTCGCGTGGTATGGGTCGACGACAATAACAAAGTACAGACCAACCGCGCGTACCGCGTGCAGTTCAACAGCGCCATCGGCCCGTATAAAGGGGGACTCAGGTTCCACTCCTCCGTTAACCTGAGCATAATGAAATTTTTGGGTTTTGAACAGATATTCAAAAACTCGCTGACAACCCTGCCTATCGGGGGCGGTAAAGGCGGCAGCGATTTTTCTCCCAAAGGAAAATCGGACGATGAGGTAATGAGGTTCTGCCAAAGCCTTATGACGGAGTTGTCCCGGCACATAGGCGCGGACGTCGACGTACCCGCCGGCGACATAGGCGTGGGGGCCCGGGAAATCGGGTTTATGTACGGCCAGTACAAAAGAATAAGAAATGTCAATGAAGGCGTGTTCACGGGAAAGGGAATTAAATATGGAGGCTCTCTGGTGAGAACCGAGGCCACGGGTTACGGACTCGTATACTATACGGACGAGATGCTGAGCGAGCATGGGCAGTCATTTGAGGGCAAGACCGTTACGGTATCCGGTTCAGGCAACGTCGCCGTATACGCGGCGGAAAAAGTTACCGCGCTCGGCGGCAGGGTTGTGGCCATGAGCGATTCAAACGGCTGGATTTACGATAAAGAAGGCGTCGATCTTGACGCGATAAAGGAAATCAAGGAAGTCAGGCGCGAAAGGCTCAAAACTTATCCTAAGTACCGCCCGGAGGCCGAATACCGCGACGGCAAAGGAATTTGGGGCATAAAAACCGACATCGCCCTGCCTTGCGCGACGCAGAATGAACTTGACCTGGAAAACGCCAAGGAGCTTGTCAAAAACGGCGTGATTGCCGTATGCGAAGGGGCGAATATGCCGACGACCCTTGAAGCGACGGAATATTTTCTCGAAAACAAAGTCCTTTTCGGGCCGGGCAAAGCGGCGAATGCGGGCGGCGTGGCGACTTCCGCGCTGGAGATGAGCCAGAACTCCATGCGCATGTCATGGACGTTCGAGGACGTCGACAACCGGCTAAAAACAATTATGAAAGGGATTTACCATAACTGCGCGGATACCGCCGCGGAATACGGGTATCCGGGTAACTTCGTGGTCGGGGCGAACGTCGCGGGCTTTCTCAAGGTCGCGGACGCAATGCTGGCTCAGGGTATCGTCTGAACTATGGAAATGACGCCATGTGCGGAATAATCGGCTATGTAGGTCATGAAAACGCCGTCCCCATCATCATTGACGGCCTGAAAAAATTGGAGTACAGGGGATATGACTCGGCGGGGCTTGCCGTTTATACCGGCGGCGGGCTGGCGGTGGTGAAGAGAAAAGGCCGGTTGTCCGTCCTGGAAAACGAAATAGAACGGAACCCGATAAACGGGTTTATCGGCATCGGACACACCCGATGGGCTACCCACGGCGAGCCGTCAAATGAGAACTCCCACCCCCACTTGGGGCGTCAAAGCAGGATAGCTGTCGTCCATAACGGAATTATTGAGAATTACAGGCAGCTTCGCGGGAAATTGGCGGACAAAGGGATTGAATTTACGTCGGAGACGGACAGCGAAGTTATCGCCCAGCTTGCGGAGTATTATTATGAAGGCGACATAATAGAGACGCTTATCAAGGTCGTGAACAATCTGGAAGGGTCTTACGCCCTCGGGATCATGTGCCTTGACGAGCCTGATTCCCTTATCGCGATTAAAAAAGATAACCCGTTAATTATAGGCGTATCCGAACACGGGCAGTTCATCGCGTCCGACGTCCCGGCCGTGCTGAAGCGCACGAACCGGGTTTATTATCTGAACGATAAGGAAATCGCCGTGCTGCGGAGAGAGTCCGTACAATTTTTCAATATAGACAAAGAACCGATTCAAAAAACGCCGGAAACGATCACATGGAGTTTTGACAGCGCGGAAAAAGGCGGTTACCCGCATTTCATGCTGAAGGAAATCATGGAGCAGCCCAAAGCCCTGATGGACACGTACCAGTCCGCGATCAATACCGGAAATAATAAAGAAACT
>WRKN01000121.1 GCA_009778055.1 Synergistaceae bacterium | reverse complement strand
GGTTGCAGGCAAGCGCCCGGGCTATTTCCAGCCTTTGCCTCTGGCCTCCGCTGAAGTTGACGCCGCCTTCCATTATTTTGTGGTCATAGCTGCCCTCCAGCCTTGTTATGTCGTCGTGTATCGCGGCGTCCTTCGCCGCCGCAACGACGTCGGCCTGGGGTATGGACGAGTTGAAAAGCGACAGGTTTTCCTTTACGGTTCCCGAGAACAGCAAAATATCCTGGTCCACGGCGGCTATCGAGTTTACGAAAACATTTCTCGGTATACCGGTACGCTCCATGCCGTCGAACAGAACCTTTCCGCCCCACTCCCTCTGGAGCCCGCTGACGACCCGGGCCATCGTAGACTTGCCGCTGCCGCTCCGGCCTACCAGGGCCACCCACTTTCCGGGCCTGAGGGTCAGGCTGAAATTTTCGATGAGCGGTTCTTCGAGGGGGTTGTAGCCGAACGCCACGTCCCGAATCTCCACGAGGCCGGACAGCTTTTTCCTTTTGATAGGCTCCGGGGGCTGGGCTGGGTAAAACACCGGGTCGATTTCGTGGCGCAAAACGTCGTTCATGCGCCGCATCTGCATCTCGGTATGCTGCAGTGACATTCCCAAGTTCATGAGCTTTTCGAGGGGAGCTTGAAAGTTTCCCATGAGGCCGCGAAAGGCTATGAAAATGCCCGCTGTCATCAGGCCGTCCATGATCTGAAAGCCGCCTATGATCATGATTAGCGCGGTGTTGACAGCGTTCAGAAGCGCGGGGCCTACGGCGATCGTCTGGGAGGCGAGGGACATCTCCAGGCGTCCCTGAATGTATTTTGCGTTATGCCCGGCCCACTTTGAAAAAAAATCGCTCTCGTTGCCGTTTGCCTTGAGGGTTTCGATGAGCATAAGGCCGCCCACCGCCGTTCCCACTGTTTTGCCGGCTTCCTGCTGCATCTTCAGGGATAAGGTCAGGAGCCGCTTTCTCATGAAATATATGAGGGCCAGGTTCATCAGGCTGATGGTCCCCCCGATCAGCGTTAGCCGCACGCTGTACTGAAGCAGGAGAAGAATGTAAAACACCGCTATCAGGAGATCCAGGAACGCCGTCGCGGCCTCGCCGGTGATGACGTCCGACACCTCCTGGCTGAATCCGACTCGCATGGCTATTTCTCCGCTGAAGCGCTGCTGAAAGAAAGTGACGGGCAGGCGCATGGCATGGTTGAAAAAAGAACTCGCCCCGACGACGCTCAGCTTTTTCTTCCACTTGGACAGACACCAGAACCTAAGGTAATTGAGCAGCACGTCGAGGAAACAAACTATCCCCATGGCCAGAAGGAGGTTGAACAGCCAGTCCCGATGCTTCATGGACAGGACGTCGTCTATGAAAACCTGGGTGAAAACGGGACTCGCCAGCCCCGGTACGATCATCAGAAGCCCGACGATCAAGATGAAAAAGAGGGCCGCTTTCTCGCTCATGAGCCTGCGCGTCACCTCGGCGGCCACGCTGAATTTTTTGCCTCCCTTTTGAAATCCCTCGCCCGGCGTCAGACTGAGCGCGACCCCGGTAAAGGAACTCCTGAACTCCTCCATAGGCACTTTCCTGTGCCCGGAGCCGGGGTCGTTGAGATAGGCATAGCCGCCCTTAAACCCTTCAAGCACCAAAAAATGGTTGAAGTCCCAGTGAAGAATCAGGGGCATAATCTCTTTCGCCAGGTTTTCGGGCTTGCATCGGAAGCCGCGTACTTTCATGTTGTAGTGCTCTCCCGCCTTGAGAATGGACCACGCGTTGCTGCCGTCCCGGCTGACTCCGCACTGCTGCCGGAGTTCTTCCAGCGACCGGAACGACCCGTAATAGGAGAGCACGATACCCAGGGCCGCCGCGCCGCACTCGACCGCCTCCATCTGGAGGAGCAGAGGCGTTTTCTTTACGGAGCTTCCGAACACGTCAGGCGCTCCTGATCCATTGGCTCAGTTTTTTGAATATCCGGGAGAGCGGGGGCTGGCGGTCTGTTATGACATGGCCGTTGAATATCGTGCCCACCGTCAGCGGCTTATGATTCCCCACGGCGGAGGACCAAAGGTAGCCGGAGGGGGATTTCGGGTCCCTCACAAGGTCTACCTTGACCTCCATGACGGCCTTGCCCGTTTTTTCCATCACCCAACTCACCACGTCGGAATTACCAAGCGTTTTCATAATGCTGTAGTTGGACACGGGGTATAGGGAAACGGCCCTGACCACTCCCATGAGGCTACCGTCTTCCTGCTGGTCGGCTCCGCTCGGCGCTAGCTGCGCCACCATGCCGGGCCCGATTTTTTTCCCCGCTTCGGCCGGCACGTACATCACGGCCATGACGTCCTGCCTGTACTGATCCAGCCTGATGCCGCATATGCTAGTGCTGCCGGCGGCCACCACGTCCCCGACGTTGACTTTGATTTCAGTCACGATGCCGTCGAAGGTGCTGATCACGTTGGAGGAGTAATACCAGGCGTTGACGAGGGCGTCGAAATCGGAGACGGTGTTGTCCACCTGGCTGTGGTTCCCCGCTCTCATGATGTCCTGGCGCGTCTTGATTATGTCGTTGACCATGCCAGGCAGGGCAAGTTTCGCCACGACGTCTCCCTTGCGGACGCGTTTTCCCGGGTGAACCAGTATCTCCGAAATCTTTCCGCCCGCGTCGTGGTAGACGTTGACGACACCGGCGGAGTCCAGTATCATTCCCACGCCCTGGACGGAGACCGATATAACCCCGAAGACGCTCCAGAGCGCGATGGAGGTCACCAGAAAGCACAGGGTGAAAAGGGCCATCCAAGCGACCGGCTGGGTTACCGTTATGACGGAGTCGAGCTGCTCCGGGGAGCGCAGGCGCGATATCGCCTCTTCATTAAATATTTCCCGGCTCATAACGTTAACTAGTCCTCCTCCACATGCACGTCGATTTTGACGCCCGGCTCGAGCCCCTCGACCCCCGACAGGATTACGGCGTCGCCTTCATCGAGTCCTTCCACGACCTCAATGTACTCGCTGTCGTGCGCTCCCGTCTTTATGACGCGCACGGCCAGCCTGGAGTCTGCGTCACGCGTGTAGACCCTGGGACCGTCCTGGTCGAATACGACGGAGAGAGGAATGGCCAGTACCCTTTTCGGAGTTTCTTTTCGGATGACAACGTCGTCGTACATTCCGGTTTCCAAAACTCCCAGGCGATTATCGACCTCGCACGTAACGCTTCTGACTGTCGCTTCTTCGCTGAGCGTAGGCAGCACGCTCAATATCTCGACGCCGAAGGCGGTGTCCCTGTCGAACACCGCCCTGGGCGCGCTGTCGAACGCTTTTTCCATCACGCCGATTTTCATTATGTAGAAGAGAATCGAAAATTTCCCGTCGAGAGGTGTGATGTTCTGAAATTCCCTGTCCTCGATCAGCGTGGTGAAATAAAGTTTCGAGAAGTCGGCTACCATGGCAACGGGGGCTCCCTTGCCGACGAAGTTGCCCGGCTGCTGATAAACCACGAGCACGGAGCCGGACAACGGAGCCGTCACTATCTGGAAGCTGCTTTGCTGTTCTATCTGCCTTCTCGCTATTTTAGCGGCGTCCAGCTCCGCCTTCGACGCCTGCATCTGCGAAATGGACGACTCCAGCTCGCTTGCGGATACGGCGTCCTCGGCGGCCAGGCGCTTGTTTCTTTCGACGACGCTCAACGCCTGAAGATAAGAGGCTTCGGCCCTCGCCACGTCCGTGTCGGCCCGGGAGGCCGAGAGCGGAACCTCGTCGTTAACGAGCTTGCCGATGGGCTGGCCCCGCTCCACCGCCTGCCCCGGCGTAACGTACAGTTCCTCGAGCCGCCCGTCGATCTGGGCGATGGCGTCGGCCTGCGTTCTCGTCTTGAGATCGACGTACTCCATGAACACTTCCGGACGCAGGTCGCGGTACGAAACCCTGAGCCCGCTCAAGCTGACAGCCCTCGACGCCAGCATAGTCTCTATGTAGCTGGCGCTGGTGGCGTTGAGGTACACCCCATACCCTATAAAAGACGCCGAAAGCACAAAAAAAACAAGCGTGGCCGCGAAATAAAATCTTTTCACCGCAGGCCGTTACTCTTCCTCGAAGGGCATAGGGGCCCCCACCGCGTTTACGACCTGCGCCACGGCTATGTTGTAGTCGCACAGGGCCTGGGTGTGGTTCGAACCGCTTCGGTTCAAGGCATCCTGAGCGTCAAGTACGTCGATGTTGGTTCCGACTCCCTCCCTGTAGCGCGCCAGGGCTATCCTGTAGGCTTCACGCGACATATCCACCGCGCTGGCGGTTGTCTCTATCCTCGCCCAGGTCTCTTCCATCGTCATGAAGTACTTCGTGACGTCCAGGACGATGGCGTCCCTGGCGGATTCGTAACTGTAGCCCGCTTTTTTCAGGTCTTCCTTCGCGCCCCTGATCCTCGAGTCCGTGACGCCCCCGTCCGAGAACGTGTACTCGGCGCTGAGGGAGATCTGTAGGTTGTCCTGTTCGAGTCCGGGCCAGTTGTGCTGTGAACTGAAAGCCTGACTGGCGGAAAGGTTAACATTGGGCTTTTTGGCGCTTTTCTCAATGGTTATATTGGCTTGCGCGCTTTTTTTCCGCAGCTCGGCAATAGTTAGGTCGGGGTGACGGGAAAGCGCGTATTCGATACAGTCGTCCAGGGTGTAGGGAAACGGGGCGCGGGGCATTTCCCCCTCGTGAAAAAGCTCCGTGTCGAGGGGCAGCCCTATAGCGTCGTTCAAGTTCTTAACCGCGATTCTGTAGTCGTTCACGGACTGGCTCATCGTCTGCCTCGCGTTTATCAGCTCGACCTCCGAGCGCAGCAGGTCGGCCTTGCTGACCCTCCCGTTCCTGTGCTGCGCGTCCACGTTACGGACGTGTGCCTCCAGACGCTCCACCGAGTCGCCGGCGAGTTTTGCCATGTCCTCCGCGCGCAGCATCGTGAAAAAAGCGGAAGCCACGGACAGTCTGACGTTCTGGCGCATACGCTCGAGGCTCAGGACGCTCGACAGAAATTCGTGCTCCGAGGCGGCGATAGTCCCTTCTATCCGGCCTCCGGTGTAAAGGGGATATGTGGCAGAAATGACATTTTGAAACAAGTTGGCGTCAATATCCGGGGTCATTGTCCTTGAACTGTTGTGACTGACGCTCAGAGTGACGTTGCGCGCCCTGTGCGCCTGACGCCTCCCCTCGCTTGCTTTGGCGACGTCGGACTCCGCCGTCATGATGTTTTTGTCGCTGCCGAGGGCGAGTTCAAACGCTTTTTCGAGGTCGATTGACAACGGCTGCGAATACGCCGCCCTTCCCACGTCAAAGACAGCCAAAATAAAAAGGGCAAGCAAGAAATAACCGAATTTTTTTGACAGGACACAACCCTCCCAAGCATATCTGAAGGGATGTTAACAAATCAGTGAAAGAAATAAGGTAACCAAAGGTTACCTTCAGCTTGTCGAGAAAAGCACTTAAAGTTCTTTTAAAATTCAGACATATCATGTATACTACCTCCATAAAGACCTACAACAAGCCGAAGTGGAGGTTTTTTTAATGCTTGAAAACAAGCCCCCAGAAAAAAGACCCGAATTTGAAATCATCTGCCTTGAGGACTATATTCCCGATGACCACCTCCTGCGTAAAATAAACAAGCACATTGATTTTTCTTTCATTCGCGACATAGTCAGCCATCTTTATAGTCCCGACACCGGGCGTCCGGCCATAGACCCTGCCTTACTGATAAAGATGCTTTTCATAGGGTACCTTTATGGAATTCGTTCCGAACGCCAGTTGGAACAGGAAATCAAAGTCAATATGGCGTATAGATGGTTTTTAGGTCTTGGAGTAACAGGAAAAGTACCCCATCATTCGACGATCAGTTTCAACAGAATTAAGCGTTTTCAGGGAACATCAGTGTTTCAAGATATTTTTGACCGAATCGTGGAACAGGCAATAAAGCACGGCCTAATCGATGGGCGAGTGCTGTTCACGGACTCGACGCATTTAAAAGCTAATGCCAACAAAAAGAAATACGTTACCGAGCAAATAGCGGAAACGACAAAAGAGTATATGGAAGAATTAAATCGTGCCGTAGACGCAGACCGTAAAGCACACGGTAAAAAGCCGCTACAAGAAAAGAAAGGAAAGAGTGTAAAGAAAAGAATGCCCTTTGAATCGAATGACATCGACGCCGCAACGAGTTCATTTACTGAAGAGCCAGTGTCGGAAACGAAAGGTTCGCCAACACGTGAAATAAAAGTAAGTACGACAGATGCAGAAAGCGGCTACATGTACCGCGAAGGAAAGCCAGAAGGTTTCTTTTACTTGGACCACCGAACGGTGGACTTCAAATACAATCTCATTACAGATGTGCATATCACGGCAGGCAACGTACACGACAGCGTGCCCTATCTTAGCCGTCTGAAACGTCAGAAGGCAAGATTCGGTTTTGAAGTGGATGCGGTAGCGTTGGACGCTGGCTATCTGACGTCTGCTCTGTGTCATGGATTGTCCGAGGCGAAAATCTTTGGAGTAATAGGTCATCGACGTTTTTCTGGAGTACGAGGAATGTTTCCCAAGCGTAAATATCGTTACGATGCAGTTAATGACTGTTATGTGTGCCCTGCAAGCGAAGTTCTGAGGTATAGAACGACGACGCGTGAAGGCTATCGCGAGTACGTGTCAACCCCCGAGAAGTGCCGTATGTGCGAATTTTTGAATCAATGTACACGCTCACGAGAACACCGAAAAGTGGTGACACGCCACGTATGGGCGGAAAGCGTAGAACAGATTCATCACAATCGCTTGTCGCCAGAGGGCAAACGTCTTTATAAAGCACGATGTCAGACAATAGAACGTAGTTTCGCGGACGCCAAGGAGCTGCATGGTTACCGTTACTGTCGTTTTCGAGGTCTGGAGCGTGTGCGGGAGCAAGCATTACTGACAGCAGGAACACAGAATATCAAAAAGATAGCCTGTATCCTGAGTACCAAGAGATAGAAAAGTCGCCAGTTTCAAAGGATGAAGAAAGATTCCTGCGAAATTAACGGCTGGTTGGATATAGAAGTCACTCTCTGAAGAAACAAATATAACGATTTTTACTCTCAGAGGGCTGTTGTAGGCTTGGCTTTTAATACTTTCTCGACAAGCTGAACATATGAGGGAACTCAAGGTTCCCTCATATGTTGTTTAACGTTCAATACTTCATAGGCAGAATGCCAAGGTACACCTCCAACGGGGCGTCGTTGAAGCAGCAGTCAATTATTCTCTTTCCCGTTGGGTTGAGATCGGGCGTATCAAATTTGGCCAGTTCTTTCTTAAAGAAGTCGCTCAATATTCTCGCGCCTTTATCGTAGCCTTCCAACCCAACTTCCGCTTGTGTTTCGGGGCGGAG
>WRKN01000120.1 GCA_009778055.1 Synergistaceae bacterium | reverse complement strand
GAAGCGTGAGCAGCGGTGCAGGATAAACGCGTTTTCCAGATTGTTCAGATAGCTGTAGACCGTTTCATTATCAATGGAGCGCCGCTCGCTTTTCAAATATTTGGAGATACTTGCCGCCGAAAACGTCCGCCCCACGTTGTCGAAGGCGAATTTGACAATTCGTTCCAACTGGTCGACTTTACGGATTTGGTTACGTCTCACAATATCCGAAAAAATTGTTGAGTTGTATATGTCCTTTACTATCGTGTACGTCTCTTCCTGCGAGTATTCCCGCAAGTGGACGGCCGGAAAGCCGCCGCGCCGGAGGTATCGGGCAAGCTCCGTATGTGTGTTCGGAGGTTCTCCGCCTGAATATGCCGGTTTGGCGCGCTTTCTGAACTCCAAATACTCCGCGAACGAGAGCGGAAATACGCGAATGGAAATATACCGTCCCGTCAGATAAGTGGAGATTTCCGAAGACATCATACTGGAGTTGGAACCGGTTATATAGGCGTCCACGTCGAAGTCGGTCATAAATGAATTTACGACCTTTTCCCAGGACTTGACCTCCTGGATTTCATCGAGGAACAAATAGGTTTTGCCATTGGACGAAAGCCGCCGCTTGACGTCGGCATACAGTAACCTTGCGGTTTTAATGTCCTCAAACTGCATGGAATCAAAGTTATAAATCAAAATCCGTTCGTCGGGGACGCCGCGCTTCCGAAGTTCCTCCGCCACCATTTTCAATATGGTGGATTTGCCGCAGCGACGGACGCCGGAAAGCACTTTAACAAACGGCGTGTCCACATAGGGCATGATTTTCTCAATGTATGCCGGTCTTGGAATCATGACGGCCACCCCCTTACAGATAGATAGAATATCACAGTTTTGCGGTTATAACCCGATAGATATTCTATTTGTGCCGAATGTTTCGGCTTATAACCGCCTCGTTTTTAATCATGCGCAGCCCCGGAGCGCGCCGGGGCTGCGCATGAACAAAAACCTTGCCGTTAGCGGGAATATGATTTAATATCTGAAATGTATCAAAAAATTATGGGGGGCGTTTTATTTTGAGCAAGTCTTTAAAGTTTGTTCTCGCCGCGCTGATTGTGTTTTTGGTCGCGGCGGCGCTGTTTGTGTTTCGGGAAGGTACCGTTTCATCCTCCCCGTTCTCGTCGTCCGCGGATGCCAGTCCGCAGGACGCTCTGAGCGCGAGGCCGGCAGAGTCCTTTTATGTGACGGGACGCTTGGGCGACCTTGGAGGGACGCTGGGCGGGATTTTCTCGCAGGCCAACGTGAATATGGCCACGTCGCTGATGTCGCCGAGGGACGCGGAGCAGCTCAGGGCTGCGGCGGCTGTCGTCTCGCAGATTCCAGCAAAGTCAGCGGCCTTTGTCCTTGGCTTTGAGAGAGCGAACATAGCCGCTCCGTTTTTACAGCTCGCCGTTTCCATGCCCGATGACGTCAGCGCGGAGTTGAGCCGCGTGGAAAAGGGCGAGGCCGGCCCGGGAGACATAGCCACTCTCATCGCGGGCAGAGCGGGAATGCCCTTTGCCAGCGTCGCTCTTGCCGGCAGCATAGAGTCCAGGCAGGGGGCCAGGGGATCGTATTACGCGTTGAGTCAGGGGGGAAGCGACATCGTCCTCACCGCAAGAGGCGGCACTTTGCTGCTCTCCCTCTCTCCCGGCGATCTGGAGGCGTCAGTCGGCGCTCTCGAAACTCCGGGCAGCCGCCTCGATGTCAGACGGCGCTTCAACACACCCGATTATTTGTTTTTCCACATAGACATGCCGACTATCGCCGCCGCTTCCAATATGCTCGGCGATACCGGCATCGACCATTCGGCGCTGCTGCCGTCGTTCAAAGCTCCGCTCAGGATAGAGACCGCCTTCAGCTCCAGGCCCGGGACGGGTTCCAGGCCGGGGACAATCACGTTGTCCATGCACGCGAACGTCAGGGAGGCCCTGGCGAGTATCGAGGAAATTTTCACCAAGCCCGCGATCGGCGCGAACCTGTTCCTGGCCGGTTCCGGAAAACTGTTTTCCGCGTTCGCCATTCCGATATCGTTCAAAGCCTCGGATTTGAGAATATACCCGGAGATATACAGGGAATGGGGGAACTTCACCAGGGAACTTGCTGGAATGGGAATTACCGAAAAGGATGTGGAGGACCTGCTGACGGGGACTTTTTCTTTAGTCCTGGGCGGCGATTCCTCTGTGATGGGCAGGAGATCGCCCGGCGGATACATTGCGTTGAGCGGACGAAACGGAGCGGCGTCGAAAATTTTGAACGCGCTCGCGGAGGAGGCTCAATTCAGGATGATGCTGCCCCTTACGCCTCCTAAGCCAGCCGGATGGGACCATCTTTTCGCGGCGGTTCCCGGGATGTTGCCTGTCCCGCTGCTCCTGGGCACGTCGGGAGAGACTCTTTTCCTGGGGATACTGAACCCGGATGGGTTGGACAAAAAACCGGAACTTCCTTCCGAAGCCGAGCGGCTTTTCAAAGATTCGATAGTCGGCGGCGGCTTCGTGGACACGGCCGCGATATGGAACTGGATCAAGGCGGAGCTTTCCGACAATCAATCGCCTATGAGTCCCTCCGCGCAGATGAGGCCAATGGTGGAGACTTTTTTAAACACGGAGCTTTCGGTGCCTTTCATAAAAATGTGGCAGCCCGACGCCGAGACGTTTTTTACGGAGGTCACCACCGCGGACGTGCCGCTGGAAAGGAGTCTTTTCCCCAAAATCGCGGCGATGGTGCTCGATAGTACGGCCTCGGGTACCGCCTCACACCCCGCGCCGGAAGCGGCTAACATCATCTCCGACCTTCGTACCATGAAGGCCGCCGGCCTGATGTTCTACGCGGACAGTATGGACGCGGTAGAAGCGGGGACGGCCCCTCGGATGTCGTTCTTCTCGCGTTACGCGGACTACAACCCGGAGAGATTCGCCACCAACGACACCGCCTCCGGCGCTCCTACCCCCCCTTGGCTGGAGGTCGTGGTTGGAACGGACGGTGACGACGCGGAAGCGTGGTTCGTGGGGCGTGACATCAGCCAGGTAGGCTCCGGCGTCCGCAGAAGACTGACAGGCAGGGCGCAATCCGTTGGCCTTTTGGCCGGCCCCTCTAACGCGGAGCAGTACAATGATGGAACTCAGGTGTGGATGCGGGTCAGATAACTGCGTCTGGGCGATGTCCCCTGGCGGCTGGGATTGCGTGATAAGCGCAATTCCAGCCGCCGTAAATTTATCAACCGCACGCTAAATTTTGTATTGAAGTTCGTATGTTGTTTTGCCATAATAAACATACAAAACGCAAAGGAGGATCGTCTATGAACATGCAATCATTCCCGCAAATTCGGCCTTTATCGGATTTGCGTTCAAGTATAGGTGAAATCACTGAGTTTGTGGATAACCAGCAAACACCAGTCATTTTGACAAAACATGGGCGTGGCAGGTATGTTTTCCTGAGTGTGGAAAAGTATAGCGAACTTTTAGCACGGAGAGATTTATATCAACTTCTTGATGAAGGATTAAATGATATTGCCAATGGACATACGCAGGAATTTAGTGCCGCCATGAAAGAGATTCGTAAGGACATTGCCGATGGCAGAGTATAAAATTGAAATTACAGCCAGAGCTAAACTCGACATGCGGGAAGTTCACGCATATATATCGAGCAATCTAAAAGAACCGAATATTGCTGGTAGGTTATTGGATAAAATAGAAACGGAAATACTAACTCTCAAAAGTATGCCGTTAAGACACGCCGTAGAACGGGACGAACAGTTAAAACTCAAGAATTTGCGAAAACTGGTTGTAGATAGTTACCTTGTTTTTTACACAGTTAATGAAAAGACTGAAACCGTGTTTATAGTCAGGGTTTTATATGCCCGGCGAGATTGGATGACTTTGTTGTAGATGGAAAACGCCCTTGAAGCGTGCCTGCGCATGGAAAGCGCTCACAAAAAACACGAAAAACAGTTCATCAGGGCGCGCCGCGTTGATGTGATAAACTCGTTGTTAAAAATAGCTGTCTTATTAATAGCTGTCTTATTAGGAGGAGTTTTTGATGAAACGTACGGCATTGAAAGTTTCAGCGGCGCTTCTGGTCATGGCGTTCTGCGTTTCCTCCGCTTCGGCGTGGAGCGGCAGGCAGGGTTGGACATACGACGCCGGGTATCCCATCACCAGTTCGGTAGCGGTTGCCGACGGCCTTGTAATAGCCGGGGACAGCGTAGGCAACCTGCACGCCGTCCACATGGCGTCGGGGCAGCCCGCGTGGTCCTACAAGGGCTCATACAGCGTGGTGGGGCTGCCGGCGGTGTCCGGCGGAATGGTGGTCTTCGCTCAGGGCGACGGCACCATAACGGCTCTTTCGCTGTCCAACGGGTCGGCGCTCTGGACGCGCAGCCCGCAAATAGAAGGGCCGGCGGAGACTCTTACTGACGGGGTGGCGGTTGGTGACGGCAGGGTCTTTTTCGCTCAGGGCGACGGGAAACTGTGCGCGCTCTCCGCCTCGGACGGCAGGCTGCTCTGGAGGTACGACTCGGAAATGGAGCTGCGCAGCGCCCCCCGCGCTTCCGACGGCCTCGTCTTTGTCGGTGAATACCAGGGAATTTTCACCGTATTGAACCCGCAAACGGGCAAACGCGTTTGGGGCGGCGGCGCGGGAGGCGCGATCAACACCCCGGCCACGCACGCCGGCCACGTGTACTTTTCGAGCTGGGACGGTTCCGTCCAGTCCGTTCTTATCAGGGGAGTCGTGCCCCAATGGAACACCAAAGTCGGCGACCCTGTGACCACTCCCCCGAGCGTCGAAGGCGACAGGGTCTTTGTGGGCACGGCCAACGGCCAGGTTGTGGCGCTTTCCAGGGCAAAAGGAGAGGTTTTGTGGCGTTTTGACACCAGGGGTGGAACCGTGGCGGGAACTCCTGTGGCCGCGGAAGGATTGGTCTTCGTCGCCGGGGGGCAGGGTACGCTTTTCGTTCTTGACGCCGCCTCCGGGGCCTTGCGTTTCAATTTTGAAACCGGCAACGTCATAAGCGGAACTCCGGCCTATTCGGGAGGAATTCTTTTCCTGGGAAGCGAGGACGGGAAAATCTACGCGATAAGATGAGGTGACAGGCTTGAGCGAGGCAAGAGTACTGGAAGAATACTATACTTACGGCGACTACAAATTGTGGGACGACGACCTCCGCTGGGAACTGATCGACGGAAAGGCGTTTTGCCTGTCCTCGCGGAGTGTGGGTATGAGTCCGGGGCCGGGGATGGCGCATCAGGCTCTGGCTGGGAATTTATTTTTCAGCCTGAAAAGCTATTTTAACGGTAAGGAGTGTCAGGTTTTCATTGCCCCGTTCGACGTTATGCTGCCGAAAGGCGGCGAGGGCGAGGACGAAATCGACACGGTGGTGCAGCCGGACATCATGATCCTCTGTGACATGTCAAAATTGCGGCCTAACGGCATAAAAGGCGCGCCGGACGTGGCGTTTGAAATCCTGTCTCCCACCACGGCACGGCGCGACCTCGCCGACAAATTTTACCTTTACGAACGCGCGGGGGTCAGTGAGTACGTGATCGCCGACCCGCACAACCGCGTGGTGTTTACGTACCGAAGAGACGCTGAAGGGCGCTTTTCTTTCAGGAAGGTCTACGGAGCCGACGACGTTCTGGAATTTGGCATGTTCCCGGAATTAAAAATACCGCTGAATTCCGTATGGGCAGACTATTAACGGGCTAATTCACAGCCGACTCTATGCCTGCGGGGGCGAAGCTCTCGCAGGTCATTTTTATGCCGTCGGGCAGCTCTACCTTGTGCCTCCAGCCCATCCCGCGCAGAAGCGACACGTCCAGCAATTTCCTGGGCGTCCCGTCCGGCTTGGACGAGTCCCAGACGATGGAGCCTTCGTATCCCACGGCGCGTCTGACCATATTGGCCAGCTCCTTTATGGCGACGTCCTCGCCCGTGCCTATGTTGACTATTTGCGAACCGTTGTGCCGCTCCATGAGGAAAAGGCAGGCGTCGGCCATGTCGTCCACATATAAAAATTCCCGGCGCGGCGTGCCTGTTCCCCACAAAACTACCGAGGGGACGCCGCTTTTTTTCGCGTCGTGGAACTTGCGAATCATCGCGGGGAGCACGTGCGAGTTTTCCAAATCGAAGTTGTCGCCCGGGCCGTAAAGGTTGGTGGGCATGACGGAAACGAAGTTTGCGCCGTACTGCCGGTTGTAGGACTGGCAGAGCTTTATGCCGGCGATTTTGGCGATTGAGTAAGGTTCGTTTGTCGGCTCCAGCTCTCCCGTCAAAAGGGCGGCTTCTTCTATAGGCTGAGGAGCGAGGCGCGGATAGATGCAGGAGCTGCCCAGAAACAGAAGTTTTTTCACGCCGGTTTTGTATGCCTCATGTATGACGTTGGCTTCGATGATTAAATTGTCGTATATGAAGTCGGCCGGATAGGCGTTGTTTGCGTGTATGCCCCCTACTTTGGCCGCCGCAAGCAATACGTATTCGGGCTGCGTCGACGCGAAGAACGCGCGGACGGCGGTTTGGTCGCGAAGGTCAAGTTCGGCGCTCGTCCTCAAAACGAGATTACGAAATCCTTCGCTCTCCAGGCGCCTTACCAAAGCTCCGCCGACAAGGCCGCGGTGACCGGCCACGTATACCCTGGAATCTTTATTCATCTTCGAGTTTTTTCTGTTTTTCTTTCGGGAGCCACTTTTCCAAGACCGCGTTCAGGCTGACAATATCAACCGGTTTTGACAAAAAGTCGTCAAATCCATTTTGCAGGAACATTTCTCTCGTGCCGGAAACGGCGTTGGCCGTAAGCGCTATAACAGGCAAGCGTTTGTAGTACGGTTCCTCCCCGCCCATCGCCCTTATGCGCTGCGTGGTTTCCATGCCGTCCATTCCGGGCATCTTGTGGTCCATAAAAACTAAATCGTAATTCTTGGATTTTACCGCCTCGATCGCTTCCATACCGCTTTTACACAGGGACAGCCGCATTTCATACGGCTGCATCAAGCCCGCCGCCACTTTCAAGTTAGTATTGATGTCGTCCACGACAAGCACATTTGCGTCCGGAGCGGTAAACCGTATGACGCGCTCATGGTCTTCGCTGTAAGTAAAGCTGCTCGATACGCCGTTTAAAATATTGGCGACGGGTATGCAGTACGCCGGCATGGCGAGAGCTCTTAAATTTTTGTCGGAAACCGCTTCGCCGAATTCCGTAAGCAAAACAATTTTGGTGTTTGCCCCAAACTTTGATATCGTTTCTTTGTTGTTTGCGTACAGCGCGAACGAGGTAAAAACAAAAGCGTAGGAATGTCCTGCCATTTTTTCATATAATTCGGCATCGGAAGAAGCGACCGTACAGTTCACCCCCAGATTCTTCACTGTATAAAAGAGGGAAGCGGAGTATGTTTTACGGCGCTCGTAGATAATCACGCTCTTTTTTTCCGGGTTTTCGACGGACGCCAGCTTTTCGGGCGCGCTGAACTTTTGAGGCAGCTTAACGGTGAACGTGCTGCCTTTGCCGTACTCGGAAACCGCGCTGATGCTTCCCCCCACCGCCTTGACAATGCTCCGCGTTATGGCAAGCCCCAGCCCCACGCCTTCA
>WRKN01000119.1 GCA_009778055.1 Synergistaceae bacterium | reverse complement strand
AGACGACGTATTTGTAGAAAACCAAAACTCCCTGATACCCTCGCGCTTTCTCGGAGGAAGCATGGCTTTCATATTTGGGAATCCATCTCCATCGACAGAACCTACAAAGGACACGCCTTGTTTGTCAATCAGATTGCCTATTGTTTGCGTCGCGTTTCTCATCATGATAAATCTACTCCCCCGGTTTTTTTGTATAGAAACATCACCAAGAATATCATAAGCAGCAGCAGCAGGCCGATAAAAAACGGGAACAGTTTGAAACTCACCCTTGCCCCCAACACGCCGAACAGCGGCGGCATAAAGGTTGTTCCCACATACGCGCAGGCCATCTGCACCCCTATCATTGCCTGTGAATGTCTGCTGCCGAAATTTACGGGCGTCTCGTGTATTAAACTGGGGTAGATGGGCGCGCAGCCAAGGCCAACCAAAAAGAGGGCCGCCAGAATGAAATTGCCTTGAATGGGCAGCAGCAAAGCAGTTACGCCCGCGCCAATCAGGAGCTGGCCGAGCTGCACCATTTGCTTATGCCGCAGTTTTGCGGTAAGAAAGCCGGATAACAGCCTGCCGAACGTTATGCCGAAAAAATATAAGGAAATCCAGCGGGCGGCTGTTTCGGCAGGTATTCCTCGAATGGTCGTAAGATAGCTGCTTCCCCATAAACCCACGGTCGTCTCAATAGAGCAATAGCAAAAGAACGCTGTCAGCGCTTGTTTCGCTCCGGGCAGGCCGATAAGCTGCCGCAGGGACAAAACCTCCTGATGTGTCCCTTCGTTTTTACCTGTCGGAAACTGTGCCTTTTTCCAAAGAGGCAGCGAAAATAACAGCGCCGATACAAACGCGAGCTGTATTATACCGACCGCCATGTATCCGGCGTTCCATGACTGAAGCCGCGCCAGGCTGAATGACATTATGATCGGGCCCCCCGAAGCTCCAACACCCCAAAAACAATGTAACCAGCTCATGTGTTTTGCCTTGTAATGCAAAGCCACAAAATTGTTCAGCGCGGCGTCTACTGAACCGGCCCCCAGTCCCAAAGGAACAGCGCAAAGGCATAGCGTGACAAAACTGCCGGAGAGGGAAAAACCAATAAGCGCCCCCGCTGTCATGGCTACGCTCACAAGCGTGACCATGCCGGTTCCGAAGCGCTTGATCACTTGCCCGCTCAACAGGCTCGAAAGGATAGTTCCCCCCGATATAATCATCGAGATAACCCCCGCGCTGTCGATAGACACGCCCAAGCCTCCGTACATGGACGGCCACGCGCTCCCCAGCAGGGAATCCGGCAAACCCAAACTGATAAACGCCAAATAGATAATTACCAGCAGTAAAACCATCTGACACCCCCCTTACGGAACATGCCTCTTCCTCTCTGGGCGCTAAACGACCTCGGCTATCAACTCGTTTTCAGCCTCCATCATGCCTATCCTTCAACTTCCAGCAAACGCATAAGCTCGTCCAGGTCGGTCGTGACGCCCACGCGGCGGCGCAGTTCCACTATGCCCGGCGCGCCTTTGAGCGTTCCGGCCAGGATTCGCTTGATCAACACCACGGCGTGGCTCGCCCCCGAAATATCCCGGATTCGCTCGGCTAAAAGGCGAAGCTGCAATAGTCTGCTTTCTTTCGCCGGGTTTATGTCCGCCTCCGAAACTTCCCGCCCAAGCGCGGACAGCGCCTGGGGTAACAGATACGGGTTCGCAAGCGCTCCGCGCGCCAACATTACGCCCACGCACCCCATGTCAAGGTATTCCCTGACGTCCTCTGTCAGGTAAACATCGCCGCTGGCGCTGATTCCACCCGGAAAGCGCCGCGCCGTTTCCGCCGTTTTCGCCCGGTCGGCCCGTCCTTCGTAGCGCTGCGGCGGCGTTCTGCCGTGAATACACACGTTGTCCGCGCCGGCCTCGAAAAGAAGTTCGACGAAGCGGAGCGTTTCGGTTATATCGGACGACACGCGCGTCTTGACCCATACCGGCAGCCCCAGGCTTTTCAGGCCGCGCGTCATCTCGGAAGCGGTATCCGGCGCTCCCATGAGGGCCGCGCCCGCGCCCCGCTTGGTGACCTTGGGCATCGGGCAGGCCATGTTTATGCCCAGGGCGGCGAAACGCAGGGGGCCCATACGGGCGTTTACCGCCAGGGCCGCTTCGGCCCCTTTCACCATGCTGTCCGCGTCGCCGGAAAAAAGCTGCAACACGACGTTGGAAGAGGCCGCGTATTTGCCCTCCTCGGGAAGAAGCAAAAGCATATTTTCGGTCTTGCGGTTGTCGCGCAGGAGTCCCATGCAGCTTATCATCTCAGTATGGGTCAGCCCCGCCCCAAGGCGCGAAAAAAATTCCCGTACCGGAGCGGTGGTGACTCCGGCCAGGGGCGCGAGCCAAATCTCGTTGTCGAGTTCGAGCCCGCCTGTCTTAATTTTTGCTGGGTTTATTGCGTTCATAGATAAGGCGCAGTCCGTCCAGGGTAAGCCGCTGATCCACGTGGTCGATGGATTTCACCAGCGACGCCATAAGTTCGGCGTGTCCGCCGGTGGCGACTGCCTTGGCTTTTATCCCAAGCTCTCCGCGGATTTTTTCGATGAGGTGTTCCGTCAAGCCCGCGTTGCCGTGCAGCATACCGGACTGCGTGGACTCGTTGGTGTTGCGGCCTATTACGCGGGGCGGAAGTTCCAGCCCGACCTGAGGCATTTTCGCGGCGCGGCTGAAAAGGGCCTGTACCCCCGTTATAAGCCCCGGCGCTATTACTCCCCCCAGGTACGCCCCGTCTTCCGACACCACGTCCAGCGTTATGGCCGTTCCGTAGTCCACTATTATCAGCGGCGCGCCGTATTTGTGGCGGCCCCCGACGGCGTTGACGAGCCTGTCCGCCCCTACTTCGAGGGGAGCGCCGTATCGGATCTCCATGCCCAAGTCAAGAAGGGAGTCCACCCTCATGCAGTCCACGCCGAGGTAGTTTTTCACGGCCTCGCGGATCGGCAAGTCCAGCGGAGGAACCACGCTGGCCAGGATTGCGCCGTCTATGCGCGGAGGCGCGATCGGCGCGCGTATTGTCGAAAAAAGCGTCAGAAGGCAGACCCCGAACTCGTCCGACGTGGACACCCTGGATGACAGCCGCCAGTTCCCAACCAGTTCGTCCCCGTCGAAAAGCCCGACGATGATAGTAGTGTTGCCCGCGTCAATTACGAGAAGCATCATAAAACCTCCAATATCAATCAGGCCGTAAACAGCGCGTAAGCGGACAACGCGCCCAACGGCGACAAAACGGCGACGCTGCGCCAGGGGATGAAAAAGGCCCGGCACGTAAACATTATAAAAAGCGCGGCGCAGCAGTACGCTATTATCGGGTTCCAGGCCAACTGCCAGGGGATCAGACCCGCGAGGGCGTCGGCCAAAATTCCCCAAAAAGTAAATATCCACTCGACTGCCAAAACAAAGAACGACGTCAACGGAACACCCAGCAGAAACAGCGCCCCCGCCACGGAGGCGGCGGAAAACGCTATGCCGAAAAACATCGGGGCGGCTAAATTTATTAACACGCCAACCACAGGCGTGGTATCGAAAGTCCAGGATACCTGCGGGAAGGTGGCGAGCCAGATCATGAAGTTCATGAAAAGCCACGTCCTCCAGCCGAACGATCCCCACCGCTCCATTGTCACGGCTATTGCCAGGGCGGCCAGGACGGAGAGCCGCCAGCCCACGTCCCAAAACCAGAAAGGCGAGCGCAGCAGCAAAAGTACCGCCGCCAGCGACACCGAGTTGAGCGGGCTGCCGGGGCGTCCCGCCAGTTCGCCGAGCAGCCCGGCCTGTATCATCAACCCGGCGCGTACCGCGCTGGCGGGAGCGCCGGTCAGAAGGACGTAAAACCATAAGACAAGGCTGAGCAGCGGCACGCGCCACCTGCCCCGCCTGAAAATTGAGGATGCGGCGGCCATCGCCACTCCCACGTGAAAGCCTGACACGGCCATGATATGGCTGGTTCCCCACGCGCGGTGCGCCTTGTCCAGCATGGCGTCGCGCCGGCCTGTCAAGACCGCGTTGAGGTACGCGCCGGTGAGGCGCGGCATGTTCATGATCAGGGAAAGGTGCAGGGTGTGACGCCATCTATGTATGTTCCAGACAGGAACTAAATTTTTGGTGAACTCGGCGGGCTCGGTTTTGAAGGAGGTCAGCCACGCCGTCACGCCCCGCGCCCTCCAGAACCTGTCTTCTCGAAAATCCGAGTCGTGAGAACCGGCGTTTAGCGGTTCCGTGTTTCCCTCGACGCGTATCACGTCCCCTTCCGACAGAGCGTCGAATGGAAATTTCAGGAGGAAACCTCCCTGCGGCGTGCTGACGGCGGCAACGTACCACCGGCCCCAGGGGCGGCTCCCGGTCACTATGCCGGTCGTGTTGACGTACGGGGGAATGGAAACGCCGCGGTTCAGCGAAAAAACAACCCACAGCGACAACGCGAAGACGCAGGCCGAAACGGCGGCCGCGATTCGCCAATGACCCTTAAGCTCCTCGCGAAACGAGCTTGCCGTCACTCCAAACGTAACGAGGAGCGCGATCAGAGGCAGCGTCCATGTAATCGAGGCGGCGCGGTCGTACAGGGCCAGCATTGCCGTAAGTCCGGCCAGCACCGCCAGGAAAGGCGCGCGGGCTAAAATTATCACGGTTCGGTCATGGGGCTGCCGTTCATGGGCCTACGGCCACGGAGTCCCGGAATCCCTCAAGTTTTTTACGCCCGATACCATTGACTTGCAAAAGGTCATCCACGCTGCGAAAACGCCCGTTTTTAAGGCGATAATCCACGATGTTACCGGCAAGCGCCGGGCCTATGCCCTTCAACGCCGTAAGCTCCTCGGCCGAGGCCCTGTTGACGTCAATCAATCTATTTGACGCCGGCGAACCGGATATGCCGGCGTACGCCCCGCGAGCAGGCGGATCTTCTCCTTTTTCCGGCACGTGAACATGCACACCGTCGCCGAGAACGGCGGCCAGGTTTACGGCAACGGGGTCGGCGGAGGGGGTCAAGCCGCCGGCAGCCTCCACGAGGTGCAAAAGCCTGGACTCGGGCGGCAAATTGTACACTCCCGGCCTGCGGACGGCTCCGGTGACGTAAAGCACCCAATCGCTTTGCGGTTCGGCGGAATTTCGCGCATCCTTTTCCGAGTCGAACTCCGGGATGGCAACTATGTCCGCCGCTATCGGGACGCGCGCTTTAGCCTGAGTTTTTGCCGGAGAGGGGGAGCCGGCGACGATAAGCCCCGCCGCGAGGAAACATATCATCCCCACGGCAAACACGGCCCCCTTTTGATTTTTCGTCCAAATGTCACGCCACATATCAGCCGAGCCTTCCAATGAGGTTCCAGGATTTTGCCTCTGTTATCTCGGCCGTCACGACGCGCCCAAGAAGTTTTTCCGAGTCCGGCCCGGCAAACAGGACTACTTTGTCCGTGGGCGTCCGTCCCTGTAACAGCGGCCTGCCGTCGGGGCCTTCGCCCTTAGGGGCCGTTCCGTCCACCAACACGCTCACCCTTCGTCCGACCATCCCGAGGTTTATCGAAAGCGTTATGCCGTCCTGCAGCGCGTTTACGCGGTTGAGGCGCTCCAGCCTCACCTCATGCGGCAAAGCCCCCGGCATGACGGCGGCGGGCGTACCGGCCCGCTCCGAGTAAGCGGCGGTATGCACGAGGTCGAACCGTATCTCCGACAACGCGCTCATGGAGTCCTCAAAGTCCTCCTCCGTCTCGCCGGGAAAACCGACTATCAGGTCGCTGGTCAGTCCAAGCTCCGGAAGGCGCGCACGAACCATGCGCACTTTTTCCATGTACTCGGCCCTGGTGTATTTCCGGTTCATCAGTTTCAGTATCCTGTCGCTGCCGGATTGGACAGGAAGGTTCAGGGAAGGGCACACGTTAGGCTCGCCGGCCATGACATCGACGATCTTTTCCGTAAAATCCTGCGGCAGGGAGGTCACGAACCGCACCCGTTCAACGCCGGTATGAGCTACGTCGCTCAACAGTTCGGCGAAGCCGTAGCCGTCATGAAAATCGTTGCCGTAGCTGTTGACGTTCTGCCCGAGAAGAGTTATCTCTTTCGCACCGTCGGCTGTCAGCGCCCGAACCTCGCTCAGGACGTCCGCCGGCGGGCGCGAGATAAAGCGTCCCCGCACGCGCGGGACGATACAGTACGAGCAGAAGTTGTCGCATCCGTGCGCGATGGTTACGTAAGCGCGGTATTTGTTTTCCCGTACCTCGGGAAACTCGCCCAAGTCATGGAATTCGCGCGGGTCTTCGTCGAGCAGCGCCGCCCTCCCGCCTTCCATAACCCGTCCGAGGGCTTCCGGCAGAAGGCCGATATGACGCGGCCCGGAGATCAGGCGAATCCAGGGATAGCGGGAAAACGCCTTTTCTCCAAGGCTCTGCGCTATACATCCGGTCAGGGCGACAAAGGGCCGCCTGCTTTTCTTCCACCTGTCCGCGTATCTCCCGAGTTCGCTCCAGACCTTCTGCTCGGCCTTATCCCTGACACTGCAGCCCGTGAACACCACCACGTCGGCCTCGTCCTCCGGAACTTCCCTCCAGCCTTGCCGCGTAAGGGCCGTACGCACCCTGTCGCTGTCGTATACGTTCATCTGACAGCCATATACCCTCATGTGAAAGCTATGCAAAAAAAACTTCCTCCCGGCGATAAAACATCGAATCTAAAGAATTATACATTCAGACACATTTGCGTTTTTTCACCGCATCTTGGAAACGGCCTCCCAAAGGCCCAGCAGGTAATTGGCCCCGAGGGCCCGGTCGTATAGCCCGTAGCCGGGGCGCGCTACCTCGCCCCAGATCATGCGCCCGTGGTCGGGCCTTATGTAGCCGTCGAACCCGGCGTCGTAAAGCGCCTTGACTATGGCGAACATGTCCAAGTCGCCGCACTGCGAAAGGTGGGCGCTTTCGTCGAAATCACGCGGGGAGAGATGCTTGACGTTGCGCAGGTGCGCGAAGGGCAGGCGGCGCAGGGACGCCAGTTCCCCCACGATGGAGGGTATGTCGTTGTCCATGTTGGCCCCAAAGCTCCCCGTGCAGAGGGAAACCCCGTTGGCCTCCGCGTCGTGGAGCGCCAGAAACTTGCGGATGTTTTCGGCGTTGGTGATGACCTTCGGAAGCCCGAACAGCTCCCAGGGCGGGTCGTCGGGGTGCACTCCCATTTTGATGCCGCTTTCCTCCGCGACCGGTACCACCGCGTCAAGGAAGTACTTCATGCTGCTCCAGTATTCGTCCAGAGTCACGTTCTGGTAAAACTCGATGTCAGCCGCCATCGCCGGGATTCTCTCCGGCTCCCAGCCGGGCATGGAATAGCCGCGCGCGTTTTTTTCCATAGACTGAGCCATCGTGGCGGGGTTCATCGCCCTGACTTCGGCGTCGCGGTAGGACAGCACGGTGGAGCCGTCGGGCAGCTCATGGGCCAGGGCGCTCCTCGCCCAATCCAGAACCGGCATGAAATTGTAGCAGAGGCACTTTACTCCCGCCTGTCCCAAATTGCGAATAGTGGCCCGGTAATTTTCGATGTAGCGGTCGCGTGAGGGCAGGCCCTTTTTTATGTCCTCGTGGACGTTGACGGATTCGATAACCTCCATTTCCAGCCCGGCGGCATGTCCCGTGTCCCTGGCCTCCAG
>WRKN01000118.1 GCA_009778055.1 Synergistaceae bacterium | reverse complement strand
GACCCCGGCATCATGCTGCTCAAGAACGGGGCGTATCTCACTGGGTTCCTGTACCAGGGGCCCGACCTGGAAAGCTCCACGAACGCGGACGCCGAGTGGCTGTCGATGTCGTTCAACAACGCGGTAAAGAGGCTCGACGTCGGATGGATGATGCACCAGGTGGTCGTCAGGGTTCCCGCTCAGCAATACCCGGAAGGGTATTTCGACGAGCCGACGAACACGCTCATCGACAACGAGCGGATGATGAGTTTCACCAGGGAGGGCGTCCACTTCGAGACGTTCTGCTACATATTCCTCTCGTACCTGCCGCCCAAGCACGCGCAGGGGGGCCTGATGAAACGTATAGGGGACTTTCTGATGGGGAGCTCGCGGGGTGACGACCTCGACTACATCGAGCGGGACATCCTCCACGTGAACAGGATACTCCAGAATTTCGAGACGAGTTTTTCGCAGACGACCCGTTTCAGGAGGCTCTACTACAGCCGGGCGAACGACGAACTCCTGCACGCGCTCAATATGGTGCTCAACCAGCGCAATCACCCATGCCCCCTGCCGGACCCCCCGGACGGCCTGGATTCGTGGCTGGCCCGCGACGCGGAAAACGGAGAGCTGTTCATTTACGACGGCAAACTGGTCTCCGTGCTCACGATAGACGGTTTCCCGTCATATTCCAAGCCCGGGATGCTGGCCGAAATTCAGCATCTACCGATGTCGATGATCTGGTCCAGCCGCTTCATCGTCACGGACCAGCAGTACGCGCGCGGCAAAATCGACGAGGACAGGCGCATGTGGCGCCAGAAGATCTATCCCTTCTTCGCCAAGATGATGAACAACCCCAACGCCCCCGCCGACCAGTACGCCCTCCAGATGGTGGACGAACTCAACACGGCCATGGCCATGGTCGAACAGGGCACCATCATCTACGGGCACTACACGAACACGGTCATAATACGCGCCGACGACGAGGAAACGCTGCTCAGGATGACCGGCGTCACGGCGAAGCTGTTCGAGCGCCTGGGGTTCGCCGCGCGGGTGGAGAGGATGAACACGCTGGACGCGTTTATGGGGTCGCTCCCCGGCCACGGCAGGGAGAACGTCAGAAAACCCTTCCTGCACAGCCTGAACTACGCGGACATGGCGCCGCTCACCACGCACTGGATGGGCAGCGAGTTCTGCCCATGTCCGCCGCCGAACTACCCGCCCAAGAGCCCACCCCTGATCCAGGCCGCCACGGTTGGGACGACTCCGTTCCGGCTCAACCTTCACGTGGACGACGTGGGGCACACGCTGATACTTGGGCCGACCGGCGCGGGAAAATCCACGCTGCTGGCGACGATAGTCTCCCAGTTCGAAAGGTACGCGGGATCGCAGGCGTTCGTATTCGACAAGGGCTACTCCATGTACGCCCTGACGAAGGCGTGCCGCGACGCGGTTCACTACGACCTGGGCGACTTCGCCAGGAGCGGCGGGCTCTGCCCCCTGGCCGAGCTGGACAACGAGGCGGACCGGGGCTGGGCGGGGGACTACATCAACACCCTGATAGAACTTCAGTTGGAGGACAACAAAAGCGACTCGATCAGCTCCGAGGACCGCAACCTTATCCGCGAGGCGATAAAGACCCTCGCCGAATCCACGTCCCAGAGCGAGGACCGCACCATAACGTCGTTCATCAGCACCGTTCAGAGCGCCAAGGCCCGCAGCCTGCTGTCCTACTATCAAATAGGCGGCGGCAGCGGCGGCGACTTTTTGGATGGGGCAAAGAACGAAATTCAGTACAAGAGCCTGGTCACCTTCGAGATACAGGAGCTTATGCAGTTCGGTAAAAACATAGTGGTCCCGGTGCTGCTCTTCCTGTTCAGGCAGATAGAAAAACGCCTGAAGGGCCGGCCGAGCCTGCTGATAATCGACGAGGCGTGGCTGGCGCTCTCCACCCCGGTGTTCGCCGGCAAGATAAAGGAATGGTTGAAGGTGCTGCGCAAATCGAACTGCGCGGTCATCCTCGCCACCCAGAACGTGGCCGACATAGCCGAGAGCACGATAACCAGCGCCCTGGTCGAGAGCTGCCCGACGAAAATCTTCCTCCCCAACCCGGACGCCCGCAGCAGGACGTCGTCGGAACTTTACGAAAGCGTCTTCGGCCTGAACGAGCGGCAGATAGCGATAATAACCGGCGCCGTCCGCAAGAGCCAGTATTACGTCGTGAGCCCCGTGGGGCGAAGGCTGTTCGAACTCGGCCTGGGGCCCGTGGCCCTGTCCTTCGTGGGAGCGGGCTCGAAAGAGGACATCGCGCGCATAGACGGCCTCATAGCCGATCACGGCGACGAATGGCCGTACCACTGGCTCCGCATGAGAGGGCTGAGGCCCGAGGCGGACGCGTGGCTCAAAGGACACGAAATGCAGAATCGGGTGAAAGCGTCGGCGTGAGGTTTTTCACCCGGTTCTCGAAAATTATTTCCATCATACTTGTCGCGGTCTTGCTGTTGCTTGTCGTCGAGCCCTTGGCCGCGCCCTATTTCTCGCCCCCCCCTCCGTTGTTCTTCGCGCGCGAGGCCCATGCCGCCAAGGACGTCGGCGAGTTCTTCTTCGATTTGTTCAAGGGGCTGGTCAATGTTATCGTCGAAGGGGCTTTTAATCTTCCCATGCCCTTACCCATCAAGGAACTTATCGAAGCGGTGATGAATGGAGGACAGGGCGCCGCCGAAGCTTTGCTTATATTCTTCGAGAAGGCGCTATGGGGCATACTTAATAAATTTGTCAAGATACCCTTCGACGACTTGATTCTTGTCCTGCTTCTCATGGAGCAGGAGAGAATTATCCATTTCCCGGGCGGTCAGATGGTCGAGTTGCCGGCCATTCTGGTGGGCGGCCTGGCCCTGCTGATAGGCTGGATAATCGCGACGGCGATATGGGAGCCTCTTCAGGAAGAAGCGTTCGATTCGGAGGTGATCGCGCTGTTCGTGCTTCCCTTCCTCGATATTCCGAACAGAATAGCAAGCGACGCGGTCAGGAAAGCCTGGAACGCCTGGCAAAAAGATATGGAGGAAAACCGCGTGAAAGAACATGCCGATCTGTCCAGGCGCGTCTACAAAGACGGCCTGGGAGATAAGTACGGGAACATGCGGAACGACCTGGGCGGGACCTCCATTTCATACGCCGGTACCCCGTCGGCGAAATTCGACGAGGTGAACCCGGGGTACAGAAAAACCGACGGCTCATATGTCGACTACGTCGGCGACTATAAAAAAATCGCCGAGAACTGGGCGAACTACGTGACAGCCCAGAACCGGGCGGCCCAAACCGAGCAGAACGACTTCGCGACGCTTTCAAAAACGATAACCGATTTGGCGGACGCTTCCCTGCAGTACGCCGGGTATTACAACCAGGCTGTCGAGGCCCGCGCGCAGACTTACGCGTTCGCCGTGCAGCAGACGACAAACCTGAGGCACGACATAGCCCGCCAGATAGACGTACGCGCCCGAGGGGCGCTGGACAGCCAGCAGCGGCGCGCGGACCTGCACGCCGCTTTCGGAAGAGCGACAAAAGGAGGCGCCGTATGGCCGAACGGAACAAGATATTGAAATGGTGGATTGCACTCTTAGTTGTGTTGGCCGTGGTGGTTTTATCGTTGCCGGCTCCGTCTTTCGCCGCCAACCCCGATCGTCGGCATAAATACCACACTCACGCGAAGGTGAGGGTCGGGGCCTATGGCGCGCAGATAGTCGCGCTGGCGCTCGATATCGCGCCGCTGACGCGATGGTACAGAGTGCTGGACAAATCGGTCACCGAGGCCAAGGCAAGGGCCGACTGGAAACACTCGGCGTATACGTACGATCACCGTATCGCGTTCCCGCCGAAAATTTTGGGCGCCGACGGCGTTAACGCCAATGTCTACGCGAATCAATTTAAAGGCGGCGGCGACTACGCCGGCGTAATGCCGGGGTACAGGACGATCGCGGCGAGCGGCCCCGCCCACGCGGACCTCTACCAGCAGCGCGTCGCGTCATGGAGAGAGAGAATGAAGACGATGATGCTGGGCAACAGCAGAGCTTTGGACGATATAAGCAGCAGTCAGGCTAAGGTGAAAGTTTTTTTGGACGACGCGCAGAATCCGAACCGTCACGACGGTTACATCCAGCACATCCAGGACGCCGTGTCCCTTGAAGCCCTGCTGAACGACGAATTGAACAAACTCAACGCCGACGTGGACAGGCGGCTGGCGCTGGATACCGAGATAGCCCTGAACGAACAGCTTGAAAAATCGGACGCCGTCGCGGCCTACGCCCTGGCTCTGGGGTCGTGGCGCGCGACTGGGGGAGGGAGCAGATATTAGATGAGATCGATGCGCAAACTTACCGCAATCATCCTCATCGCGGCAGTGGCGTTCTCCGCTCCGTCTCCCGTCGGCCCGCGTCTCGCGGAAGCCGACCCAAGGAATGAGGCGACGGCGGGCTTCATGGTGGCGCTGGTGGTTGAAGTCATTATCCTGGAAGTGCTTCAGGGATCGGTAAATACCCTGCGCAACTATGTGGCGGGCAACTTGAAAACCCTGCTGACCAGGGCGATAACCGAACAGCAACTGGACGACGCCATGTACGCCCATGACCACAGGGCGCTTGCGCCCAACCGGCAGATCAACCCGACTTCAGGCGCTCTGTCGGGGCTTTACTCCGACCTCACCAACGCCGGCGGCGTGTCGTTCGGCGGCGGCTTCGGCGACGCCGATCTCGAGCGCTTCCTCACAGGCAGGGCGGCCGTGTCCCCCGCCGACTTCCACGGAGATTACAGGCGGAGGACGGAAGCCCTGGGCAAATACGCTCAGGGCGTGATGAACGGCAACGACGGCGGCGTGGACAGGTTGATCCAGTATCACAACAACGCTGTGGCGGCGGTGAACGCGCTGTCCGCCGGAGACGCGAAAGGAGACCTGAAAGATATCTGGCATCAGGAGTACGTTAAAATGAGGGATTTCAACGACTGGTTTCTGCCCTACTCCGCCACCAGTCCCACTCCCAGTCATTTAACGGTTTTCGATGACGATATACTGACGGGGCCGGGTTACAGGCGGACGATCCAGGCCTCCGGGCAGATATCCAACCTGAAAAACCACCTGATGGCCAGCGCCAGAGCCAGCCTTACTCGTCAGTTGGAGGCCGACGTCAAATACGCGCACAACAGGCAGCAGGAGTCGGCCGATTCGCATTTTGCTTTTGAAAGGGCTGTGGGGTCATGGCATCCGGTAAACGGAACCGGCTATTGAGAAGTATTGTCTGTATCATACTGATCGCGACGGCGGCGGTATGCTTTCCCCCGCGCCCGGCGGAAGCCGGCATCATCACCGAAGCTGCGGCTATAGTGATAATCGCCACCGCGGAGGTGGTGCTCGATCGTCTCATGCCAACGCTCACGAAGACGACCGGGCTCGGTTTGGCCGCCACCGCAAATGCGTTTTTGTACGAATTTATGCTGTTCATAGAACAGGAACTGAGGTTCGACCTGGTGAAACAACTGTACGATCTGGACCACAAGCCGCTGGAAAAAAACGCCGTGGGGGGAGACCTGGGGGCTTTCCTGTCCGATTACGTATACGGCCGGGCGATGCTGTATCCCGGGTCGCCGGACCCGTTCTATCACAACTATGGGAACGATGGGTACAAAGGGAGAGCGGGGACCGGATACGGCAGCGTATGGATAGCGTACGATTTTTCCCAGGCGTACAGAACCCGCATGTCGCTCCTGTCGGAACAGGGAAAGGCGAAGCTTAGGGCAAACCGAGAGCTGGCCCTGTCCGTGCCCGACGGAAGCAATCCGGCGGGCATAGGGGCCGTCCGGTCCGTCCATGAGGCCCTGATGAACTCGGGAGAGTATGTGCAAAGGGGTTACAGGGAACTGATGCAGGCGGAGAGCCAGACACACACGATGTCCAACAGGCAGGCGTCGATGATGAGGGCGACCGAGACGGTGCGGACCGACGCGCTTGTCCGCTACGCGATAAACGAGCGCCAGGAAAAATACGACAGAGTCGCGGCTTTTGACATATTGGTGGATCGATCATGGCGGCAACCAGACACGTCTCCCGCGTACTGACGCTGAGGTTCACGGCGATAGTTCTGGCGGCGTCCCTGCTCGTCGCCTCCGCGCCGTGTTTCGTCGGAGTTTCCTTCGCCGCCAGGAAAAAAGTGTCAAAATCGAGCCAGGCTGAACAGCAGAGGATGCTGACGACCATCAAGAATGACATCGTGCTCATCGGGCTCGCGATCTTTTTAGGCGTCGACGAGGCTCGGGTTAAAAGCGCGCATAAAGATTACCAGCGACGCTACGACCGGGATCACAAGATACTGGACAGCAGCGCCAGGGTCAGTCCGACTATGAGCGGATACCAGGCCAGTCCGGCGCCCACGACGGGACGCCACGTGGCGCCTGTGCTGGGCTACAGAAACGCTCCCCCTAGAAATAGTAATTATGCCGTGGCTTACGTTGACCGGATTTATCCTTTCCGCGAGTCGATGATCGGTTGGTCGGCAGGGGCTCCTCCTTCCAGCGCAAAATATGATGGGATTGACGGCGCCAACGTGGCCGAGGCGGAAAAAATACCCGGACAGACACAGACCTGGATAACGGACATGAACCGGGCGTCGCGCGACGCGGACGGCTACATACAGGTGATACAGGCCGGGACGCAGGAGGCCAATTACCTCAACATGGAGCTGGCCGAACTCCGTTCGGACACCATGCGGCAGACCGACCTGCATTTGCTGATGGCGACGGAGGAAGCGCAGGACGACTTCGACGAGATGTTCTCCTTCGAGATGGCAATGGGCAGATGGAAGAGTACGGGTACCGGAACCAGCTACTGACCGCGGCGGCTTGGTGTTCTGTAAGTAGCGCTGCCATGGAACAGCCCAAGGCAACGCAAGCGGAACAGCGACTATTGCTCGAAAGACTGTACAGGCAAAAATGAAAAGCATTTATATCGAAACTACAATACCAAGTTTAGCAGCCGGCAGACCGAGCCGTGATATGATCATAGCGGGACGGCAAGCAATAACAATACTTTTTTGGGAAAACGAGCGTCATAAATACGATTTGTATGTAAGTCAATATGTAATTGACGAATGTTCGTTTGGCGACGCTAACGCAGCCGAGCGGCGCTTGAATTTTCTCAAAAACATTCCAGTCATTCCGAAATCTGAGCTGATTACGACGTTAGCGGGTAAATATCAGCATCTGTTAGGTATACCCGACAGATCAAAGATCGATTGTTTCCATTTGGCCGTTTGCGTGATTACAGAGATGGATTACTTGTTAAGCTGGAACTGTACGCACTTGGGAATACATACGTTTGTGAAGATACAAAGGTATAACGAACAACAGGGGCTATTTACGCCTCTCTTGATTACGCCGGAGGCACTGATGGAAATTGACGAAACGGAGGAATGATCATGGTTTGTGTAGATACTAATCTCGTCGCAGAGGTCAGACGCAACCGTGAATTGCTGCTTGAAAAATACGGCGGAATAGACGGCCTGCACAAGCACATGGACGAAGAACGCCCTAAACTTGAAAAACAAGGCTGGACGTTTGTTTCCGTGGAAGAAGTGCTGGCAAAGAAGCGCGCGAGAACCTGAGAGAACGAGTGATACAGGCCGTG
>WRKN01000117.1 GCA_009778055.1 Synergistaceae bacterium | reverse complement strand
TTGAAAACGACTGCGCAGAAATAAAAATACTTCCCGCGAGTGACGACTTTGTTCTCAAGGCAGGGGAAACATCGGCTCCGTTTACTCACATGAACCTGAAGATACAGTCTTTCGGCTACTGGAAAGGCAAGGTATCTCTTTGGGCGAAACATTCCTGTAACAAAAAATATGAAAAAATCAGTGAAGCCACAAGTATTGGAGAGTCCTATAAGATATTCCCGACATGGGAATATTTCTATAAGGGTGGGTTCAGTGATGGTCCGATTGATTTTCAAGTCAAGTTCGACGGAGAAGACGATATCCGGATTCGTTACACCAGTGACAAAGACAGTTGGCTCAAAAACATCGGCTTAAATGTGACGCCGAAAGAAACAAACTCATGACCATCCAATGATTTGAAAGGGGGGAAATCCCCCTTGCTTTTTTTTTGGGGGTGCAGGGGGGATTTCTTCAATTTTTCAACATGGTTTGGGTTTCTGGATTCTTCCCAAGGGGGGTATATCTCCAGGAGCTTTTGAGGCTTTTGAGCATGTTTCCTATGATTTTAGTTTCTCCACGTCCAGCAACTCAACGGCTCTCAGTTTGCTTTCCGGCGCGAGGTGCGCGTATCGCAGAGTCATTTTCATGTCAGAGTGACCGAGAAGTTCACGGACTACGTTTAGGTCAACCCCACTCATTACAAGCTGAGAAGCGAAATCATGCCTCATATCGTGCCAGCGGAAATCTTCGATGTTGGCGGCTTTGAGAATACCCTCCCATGAGCGCTTTACGCCGACCAGAGTAGCGTCTTTTTTCTTTTGGCTTGGGAATATCAAAGCTGCCGGCGAGGTATTAGCGGACTGTTGCCGCCATGCGGTAAGTACGTCAGCCACTGTTTTGTTCATGGGGAGGCGTTGAATCTTGCCTGTTTTCGCGTTCGCGGCACGGAGCGTGATTGTCTTGGCGTCAAAGTCCGCATCTTCCCATTTGAGAGCGAACAAAGCGCCTTGCCGAATTCCGGTATTGAGCGCCATAAGAACCAAAGGTTTCAGATAATCTGCAAAACCGCCGTCAAGAGACGGGAGCGATTCTTTCCCGCGTTCAATAAGCCAATCATTATGTCTCTCCCGCCCGGCTCTCAAGCGTGCTTCACGTTCATCAAGGGCGGCCATGAGGCGTTTTTTTTCATCGTCAGAGAGGTAACGTACCTTTTCCTCAGAATCATGCTCTTGCAGGGGCTTCAAGCGTGTCAAGGGGTTCAATTCTATAAGTTCGCGGTCAACGCCCCAGTTAATGGCCGCCTTCAGGGAGGTTACGAGTCGGTTAATAGTCGCGGCCTTTGAACCATCGTTCTGACGTTGCATCTGCCATTTCTCAAGTTCCAGCTTGGTAAGCTCCTCGACGGGCAACTGGAAAATAAAACCAAACGACGAGCGCAAAATAGCCATTGTTTCCTTACCTGTTTTGCGGTTTACCTCAACCCAGGGGCGGTAATACGTCTCTAAGAATTCCCCAAGCTGTAGTTTTTTCGGGGGTTTCTTTGCCGGTTCTTCACCACGAGCCAAGCGAGCCAAGAAATCCCGCGCCATGTCGCGAGCTTCGACCACAGTCACAATATCAGCAGATCCCAGTTTGTGGCTCTGCTTCTTGCCGTCCAACCCCCTATAGCTGACATACCAAGTCTTCATACCGGTTGCTCCGACATAGAGGCGTAAATTTTGGAAATCCTCGTCAGTTTTCCAAAACGCTTTGCCTGTAACCTCAATTTTTTTCAAGCTAGATTGCGTAAACTTGCCCTTCATCGGATTAACCCTCCTCTTTCCGTTACACCACCCTTACACCATTGAGATTATATCAGGGCGAAAAAGGGCGAAAAACAACGAAACGAAATAGAAATATAAAGCCAGCAGTACAATAGCGTTATGCTTAAAAATCCAGTTATGGCAAAACCTTAAAAATGTCATGTTTTCGCCTTCACACGGAAGAGGTCACTGGTTCGAACCCAGTATCGCCCACCAGAGATAACAAGGGTTTAGGGATTTTCCCTAAGCCCTTTTCTTTTCCCCTTGCAACGCCCTTGCAACAACAGAAGATTCTTTATCTTTACCAGCCCGCCCAGCATGACGCGGTTGCTGCCGCCAAACGGGAAGGCCGAAGCCTCCAAGCCCTCACTCGAACACCTTCGCCCAAACCCCCGCCTTGTCCAGCACCCAGAACAGCGTAGCAAACCCGACGCCGAGCGTCGTGTACAGCACCTTGAAAGCGGTGTGAAAACTCTTCAGCTCCGCCTTCATGTGGTTCACGTCATCCAGAATGTCGTCGAGGGCCTTATCCGTCTCCGCGTGGCCGTTCCTTATCCAGTCAACGTCGTTTTTGATGACACCCAGCTCTATCTTAATGTCCACCAGGTTGTTTTGCATCCCGTCCAGCTTGTCCAGCAGCTTCACAATCGTGTCTTCGGCCACTTCACCACCCCCATAAACTGTTGCGCCGTTTCTCATCCGTCCCGATATGCACGGCCCCCGGCATGAAATAGCAATACCTGAGGTGCGGCAGCAGCCCATTCTGATGCGCCTGCCTGACCATTTCCCCGAACGTCCGCGGCGCCAGCCCGGAAATGTGCATATCCAGGGCCTGCCCCATAATATGAGCGCTGTCTTTGACCCCGCCCACCTTTGAATTGTGCTCCGGGCACCTGCACCCGCTCGTTATGCGTATAGGCTGTCCGATGTAGTCCCGCACCGCCTGGAACGTCTCGACGAGTTCCGGAGCCGCGATATCGAAACCGCACCCGCAGCGGCAGGCCACCTCATTGCGGGTAAGGTTTTTGGATAACAGGTTGTCGTTGTTATCCGTCGCGGGGAGCGCAATCGCCTGTGTTTTTGGCGCGTCCGGAGCATCCGGGGTAATACCGTACTGCCGGTACAGCTCCTCGATGCGTTCATTGAGATCCGCGCTTTTCGCGCCGGCCAAAGCCATTACGGACTTGGGGGCCGCGAGGACGGAGGCGACTTCCGCTATCTGAACGTCGTTGAGCGAAGCGTTTGTGAAGTTCCTTTCGCCCAGGAAATTCAGCTTTTCGCAGGCCAGGTCAATGAGGTAGTTTATAAGCATGGGCGCCACGATACCTTTCGCCCAGTTGGCGTACCACGGCAGCGTGACCATGTTTACGAGCCTTGCGGTCAGCATGTTGGCGACGGCCTTTTTCTTCTCGGGTCCTGTTTTGTCCTTGAGTTCCCTTTCCGCCCAGAGCACGCCCTCGACTACCCAGGTTTTCAACTGCAAAAACTTTTCGCGCATTTTATAATGCTGCTCCTTTCCGCCTGTTTTCAGGCAACAAAAAAAGCGCGTTCCCGCGCCATGTTCCCGTCGTATCCGGCGATTGACAGGCGTATACCGCCTGCTATAATTCAAGACAAGGGCGTTGCCGGTAAACGGTTAGCCTATCAAGAATGGGGTTTTAACGAAAAATAACCGCGATCCTTGGCAGGGGCGGTTATTTTCGTTTTTCTGTCAGAACCATTACTACCAATACCGCAAAAGCGATCATTAGCATTAACGCTTCGTATACAGTCAACGGCCTCACCCCCTTTCGGGGTGTATTGGCTAACCGCCTACCGTAAATGGCAACGCCTGTCGGTAGCTTAACACAAAATCAAGAATTCTAGGCGGAGGTTAATGCCTTGCGCTCCGCGCGTATCCCCGTCAAAATGTCCCTCTCAGTCTGTATGCCGGCCTCGTATTCCATTAAAAAAGCGGCGTCCTGCGCCGCTTTGGTCTTCCCCTGGAGTGTCACCGCCCGCATTGCCCGGATACTGCGCTGCTCAAATTCTTCGATCCGGGCCAGCGACTCGCTTTCCCGGCGTTCCAAAGCCACCAGGGGCCTTTCCGGTATGCCTTCCGTGTCCGTCCGCAGCACGCCGTCAACGTAAAGCCAGCCCGGATCAACCGCAGTGTCGTCCGACACCGCCGCGCCGCCCGGAATATTGTTCTCCTCCGTCCATCCCGCCGCCTTGCAGAACTCCGGTGAGAAAATCTCGGCTACCTCATGGCAGTCGTATTGTTTGTGCGGTTCCAGCCTTAAAACTTTCATTGTCTACGCCACCTCCTCGTCATTCTCATCATCATCGGCTGCTTCATCGCCCGTAATATAGGACATCGCGGTGATTGCGCCGTTTTGCGCGGCGGTTGCGCTGTTAGCCACCGCCACCGCCCGGCCCGCTTCCTTGCCCCAGCACACGCCGACGTACGTAACATTGTGCGGCGCGGGGCGTCTTGTCCAATTTACGCCATCGGGAGACGTAAGGATAAAGTTCACTCCAACTGCGATAAAAGCGCCAAGTTCGTCCGCCCAGCACACGCCGTGCAATGCGATATCCGCCGGAATGCGCGCGTTGAACCACTGCTGCCCGTTGCGCGAGTAGATAACGCGCGACATCGTCCCAGTGGTCCCGACCGCCACGAACAGCTTCAGCCTTGACGACCAGCATATGGACTGCGGCGTGATTATCTGCGGCGTTATGCGCGCCTCGCGGGCAACGCTGTTGTATACGATAGTGATCCTGTTCCCGTCCCCATTGGATGAGCCGGCCACCGCGAACCCCCGGGCGTCATTGGCGCATACGCAGGTGAGGGCGTTCGCCGCGTCGGTGGGCACGGCTATCGCCACCCAGGTTAAGCCGTCCGGAGAGGTACTGACCGTCCCTCCATCCCCGGCGGACACGAACAGGCCTGCCGCCCTAACCCACGTCACGGCCCTCATAGCCACGCTGGTTCTTGCTGTCCAGGTTACCCCGTTCGGCGAGGTCATACATAAATTCGTTCCGGCGGACGCGACCGCCACTAACAACCCCAATTCTTCCGACCAGCAAACGCCCTCGAACGTCGACGCCGTGGTTCCGGGGGCCGTGATGCTTTCCCAGACAGCCCCGTCCGCGGATGTGCATATCCTGCCGCTGGCTCCGACCGCCACGAATATCCCGATCGACTTTGCCCAGCAGACCGCTTTGAGATCGGCTGACGCCACGGACACAGGCGTCCAGGTGATGCCGTTACCGGACGTCATAATCATGTTATTGGCTGAAACCGCCACAAACAGTTCCAATTCCTCCGACCAGCACACCGCGTTCCAGGTATGGTCTCCGGCGGAAGCGCGAATTATCCAATCAAATCCGTTATTGGAGGTCATGACGCGGTTCCCGGTTCCGGATGTCGCGACCGCCACGAACATCCCCAGCTTAGATGACCAGCATACAGCTTTCCAGTTGTTGTCGACGGGGGTCAGTACGTTTGTCCAGTTTAATCTGTCCGTGCTCACCAGTACGCGGGACCCCGTACCGGAGTCTCCGACAGCCACGAAAATATCCAGCTCCGGGGAGTGGCAAATCCCTCTCAGGTTCACGGGCTGCGGCATCTGCGTGATTGTCCAGTCAAACCCGTTCGGGGAAATCATGCCCCGGCTGACGGCGTCCGTTGAAACGGCCGCAAAGAGGCCCAGTTCATTTGACCAGGCGACGGACTTCCACGCGAAAGTATTCCGGGTATCCGCGTCGAACCAGACAAATCCGTCACTGGACACGGCGCACGCGCCGCTGGTTCCGACCGCCGCCAGCAATCCTAATTCCGAGGAATAGCAGACGCCTGCCCACGCGGCGTCCTTCATGCCCGCGACAAACGTCCAGTTAAACCCGTCAGGCGAGGTCCCTACCTTGGTTTCGCCGCCGTCCTCGCTCAGCGCGGCCAGACCGGCGGCGCCTGATGTCACGCAGCTCCAGTTCCTGTCTGTCACCACGACGCTCGCCATCCAGTTTATCCCGTCCGGCGACGTCTGAATACGGGTTCCGGTGCCGCTTGACGCGACCGCCACGAACAGCCCCAATTCCTCCGACCAGCATATAGACGTCCAGTTATTGTCGGCCGCGCTGTTCCTTGCCGTCCAATTTTCCCCGTCCGGGGAGGTCATGACGCGGTTGAACAGAGTCCCGCTTGCCGCGACCGCCACAAGCAGCCCCAATTCCTTCGACCAGCATACGGACCTCCAGTTGCTGTCGGCCGCGGCGCTTCTTGCCGTCCAGTTTATCCCGTCCGGCGACGTCATTACGCGGTTGAAGATTGTCCCGCTTGCCGCGACAGCCACGAACAGCTCCAATTCCTCCGACCAGCATACGGATCTCCAATCGTTATCGGCCGCGCTGACGCCGAAGGCCCAGAACACTCCGTCCGGCGACGTGGAGACGCGGTTGCCCGTGCCGGCGTTGCGGACGGCGGCGAATATCTTCAGTTTCGGAGACCAGCAGACCGACGTGACGCTATCCAGACTACCGGCGCCCTGGGAGGGGCTCCATGTGATCCCGTCGGCGGACAGCGAGACCTGCCCGCTGGCCACCGCCACGAACGTATTGCGCTCCCGCGACCAGCAGATGCTCGTCCATGTCACCGCGGTTCCGGCTACCTCCCGGGGCGTCCAGTGTTTTGCGTCCGCGGACGTCATTATCACGTTGCGGCCTGCCACGCTTCCCACCGCGGCGTACAGTTTCAGCTCAGGCGAGTAACAGACAGCTTTGTAGGTCACCGCGGCGTGTCCGACGGACAGCCGCCAGTTAATCCCGTCCCGGGACGTCATAACGCGTATTCCGGCGCCGCTCTGCCCGACCGCCACGAACAGCTCCAAATCCTCCGCCCAGCAAATGGCCGTCCAGGTGCTGCTTGGCGGTGTGGGGCGGGCGGTCCACGTGATTCGGTCGGGCGATGTCCGAACGGAGCCGGTGGTTGTCCCTCTGATTGCGGCGTAAAGTTTCAGCTTAGGCGAGTAGGCCACACCGGTAAGGGATGCGTCTATATTTCCCGCCTGCCAGTTGGACAGCGCGAGGTCGGCATTGTAGTTCATGGTCCCGGGGATTGCGTTACCGCTGAGCTGCGCGATTGCCGCGTTGACGGCGCGTACGCTTGGGGCGATGTCTCGCGCCGCGCCGCTCAGGGAGTCCGCCACCTGGTTTCTTGCGCTGAAGACCGCGCCCATTTTCTCGGGTATGATCATCATGTTTTTTCCGAGCTTAAATTCGAACGGTATATCCACCATAATGTATTCCTCCTCAGGCACGAATTATTGTGTCGCCGATTTTAAAGGCGTTGAAGCCGCCGGCGACTCCGGCGCTGATGATGACGCCGCCCACCTTGAAAGCGTTGAACCCTATGCCATTCCCCGACCCGGCCGGACCCTGGGGACCTTGGGGTCCCTGCGGGCCGGGCGGCCCCTCCGCCCCTTGAGGCCCTTCCGGTCCCTGGGGTCCTTCGGGCCCTTGGGGTCCTTCCGGGCCTTGAGGCCCCTCGGGGCCTTGGGGTCCTTCAGATCCTGCGGGTCCATCCGCTCCTTCAGGCCCTGCCGGCCCTTCGGCTCCATCCGTTCCGGCAGGCCCTGGGGGTCCTTCCGGTCCTTGCGGTCCCTCGGCTCCGACAGGTCCTTGCGGGCCTTCGGGGCCGGGTATGAGTATCATTTCGCCCTGCGGCAGCCATTCCGTTCCATCCCAGACGAAGATAACGCCGTTAACGGTATAAATTTTCCCCGCGTCCTCCAAGGCAAAAGGCGGCAGTTCAGCTATCTCTTCCACAGCGCCGTTGACGGAAAATCCCTCGCCCTTCGGTCCCTGCGGCCCGGCGGGGCCCCCCGGGCCCTTCGGGCCCGCGGGGCCCTGTTGGCCCTCGGCCCCCCCCCCCCCCGCCGGCCCCCCGGGG
>WRKN01000116.1 GCA_009778055.1 Synergistaceae bacterium | reverse complement strand
TGAACCCGTACCTCGCCTCCGCGCTGATTATAGCGGCGGGGCTGGATGGGATTGAGAACGGGATGGCGTTGCCGCCCGCCGTGGACGCGGACTTGTTTACGGCGGGTGAAAGCGTGACCGGTTCGCTCGCGGCATTGCCGGACAATCTGGACAAAGCCATACTGCTTGCGGAAAACAGCGATTTTGTGAAAAACGTTATAGGCGAGGAACTGCTTTCAAGATATGTCTCCGTTAAAAAGACCGAGGCCGCTGATTTTGCGGCGGCCAAAGACAAAAACAGATTCTACGCGGAAAGGTATTTTTGCAGCGGCGCGGTGTAGGAGCGGTTGTGATGGAAAACGCGCTGATAGTTTCGAGCTCGGAAAAAGACAATGCGTCTATCGCGGAAATGATAAGCGCGGCTTCAATTCGGGAAATCGTGGCCTTGAAATCCTGCGGTGAAGCCCGAAGACTGCTTTTAGAGCAGGACTTCGATTTGACGGTGGTCAACGCGCCGCTGAGGGATGAATCCGGCGAAAGCCTTTCCCGGCATATCGCGTCCAAAAGCGTATCGCAAGTCATTCTTATCGTAAAAAACGAGTTCTTTGACGCTGTTTCCGCTGTCTGTGAGGAAGACGGCGTTTTAACGGTTTCAAAACCGTTGAACAGATCGGTTTTTTGGTCGGCCTTGAAACTTGCGGCGGGGGCGCAAAACCGTTTAAGGCGGGTACTGGCGGAAAACGCGCAGTTGAAGCAAAAGATTGATGACATCCGCGTTATAGACCGGGGAAAGTGCCTGTTGATATCCCATCTCAATATGAGCGAGCGGGAAGCCCATAAGTATATAGAGAAACAGGCGATGGATTTACGCTCGACAAGAAGGGCCGTTGCGGAAGGGATTTTGAAAATGTATGAGAATTGAAATGCTGAGGAGCGCCGGCGATTGTCATGCACGCTCTCAAATAGCTTCGGCTATATATGCTTCGCTACCTTTTCGCGCAATATATCCGGTTTAATCGGCTTCGCCACAAAATCGCAGGCTCCGAGCGCCACGGCGGCCGACAAGTGGTCGAACGTTCTCATGGACGTCACAAAAATAATCGGCGTGTCTTTATGCTTCTCGAAGCTCCTGATGACAGGAACGAGTTCAGGCCCGCCGCGTCCGGGCATGTTATAGTCAAGCAAAAACAAATCAGGCGTTAAATTCTGCAAAACTTTTTCGAGCTTCATTGGGTCCGCCATCCCATACACCTTGTAATCGGTCCCCAATGCGGCGATTATTGTTTCCAGCATGATAACGGCATCGTCAATGGCAAGAATCAACGGCTTAGAGAAAGTTTCCTTCATACATCATACACTCCATATGTACTTAAAATTACAGCCTCGTTAATTTAATTATAGTACATAGTTCTCAATTTTTTTAGTCATTGTAAGGACATTTTTATTATCAGCGCGTGTATACGCAACCTCGTCCATAAGCTGCCTTACCATAAAAACTCCAAGCCCGCCTATTTTGCGCGCCATCACGGGTTTATCCAAATCAGGGGAGGCTTGTTCAAGGGGGTTGTAAGGCTTGCCCGAGTCTTCAAATCTTATGAGTATTTTCTCCTCGGCGGAAATACGTATGGTGACGTAACCTTCAGCCGGTTTGTAGGCATAATTCGCGATGTTCATAAAAATTTCTTCCACCGCGGTATCTATTTGAAACCGTAAATACGGCTGGCAATTATGCAGCTCAAGATACCCGTTTACAAAACCCAACACATCATCAAGATTGTCGACGCTTGCCTTAACTACTACATTTCTCATGGGATACAGTCCTGTCATGAGGGAATTTTCAAATCAGCATACCATTCAACGCGACCATACCTAAAACGCTTCTGACCATTTCAGACGGCTTCTCAATCCTGAGTTTGCCGCCGGCTTGCTCAGCCTCTTTATAAATTTTGAGTATTATTCTTATCCCGTCGGAACTCAGGTACTCAACTTGAAACATATTCAGAACTATATTGACCTCTCCGGAGTTCAGGGCGTCCTCCAGTTCATTTTTAAGCGCAGGCGAGGTTTTTGAATTTACGCGGCCGATTACGGTAAACCTGGCTACCCCTTGTTCTTCGTCCTGCTCTTTGGTTATTTCAAACGTTTCGCTTTTCACCAATATGATCCCCTCCATTTTTCAGTTGCGGCGAGGAGATATTAACGTATTGAAGGGGAAAATAAGGTAACTAAGGGTTACCTTATTACCTTATGAGTAACCTTTGGTTACCCCGCTTTGCCCGCCGAGGTGTTAAGCTCCTTCAAAATCAGGTGACGTCATAATAACAGGACTGGACGAGTTATGAAAAAAACGAAAACAATTGTAATACTGGCGCTGTTTCTCGCGCTGCTGCCCTCCGTAACCGCCCGCGCCGGGCAGGTATATTTTTCGGCTGAAGACCTTGAAGGCAAACGCGTCGGCGTTGCCAAGGGATACGGCGCCGACCTCACGGTTACGGAAATGGGGATTTTCAGGGTAAGCAGATACCTTTACGATGTGGACCTGCCGGTCGCGCTCAAAGCCGGAAACATCGAGGCTTTTGCCACGGAGCGTTCCTCCGCCGAGTTGATGGCTGCGGAAATACCCGGGCTGGTAATATTACCCGAACCTATAGGCCATGAAAAATATGTCGCCGTAAGCAGTAAAAGGAACAAAGCTCTCGGCGAGGCCGTCGACGCGGCAATAGGCGAAATCATAGGCTCCCCGGCTTATGCGGAAATGATAGAAAGATGGCTCGGCGGCAACGCGCAGTCCGCCGTCATGCCGGACATCCCTGCCGGTAGGGGAGAGCGCCTTGTGGTGGGCGTCAGCAGCGACTACATGCCTTTTGAATATTTCGGCGAGGGCGGCGAACGCCTGGGGTTTGACGTGGAACTCATTCTGCGTATCGGCGCGCTGCTTGACAGGGAAATCGTGTTTTTCGAAACCGCGCACTCTTCTTTGTTTCCCGCGCTGGACAGCGGTTACGCCGACGTCTGCATTTCGGTCATAGACGACAAGCCCGTGCTGCGCGAGAAATATTTCGTTTCCCGCCCGTACTACGACAATGTAGTCATGCTGGTCGTACAGGCGGAGCGGGGTAAGGCGATAGGCTTCATGGATGGAATTGCGCGTTCCATAAACAACCATTTAATCGTCGAAAAACGATTTATGTATATTATCGAAGGGCTATGCAACACACTGATTATTACCGGAGCCGCGGCGTTTTGCGGAACTCTGCTGGGCGCGCTGCTCTGCGCGGCGATACGCGGCAAGCGCCGTTTTCTGCGGGGGGCGGCGCTTTTATACGTGCGGATTCTGCAGGGCACTCCCATTATTGTGCTGCTGCTGTTCACTACCTATGTCATGTTTGCCGGCTCGGGACTCGATACCGTCCTCACCGGCACTGTCGCTTTCAGCCTCTATTTTTCCGTTAAAGTCAGCGAGGTCTTCCGCGCCGGCCTCGACGCGATTGAAAACGGACAGATCGAGGCGGCAAGGGCGCTGGGGCTGTCCGGCCTGCAAACGTACCGGCTTGTTTTGATACCGCAGGCGGCCATAATGACGCTGCCGCTCTACAGCGCCGATTTGGTGGAAATGTTAAAGCTTACCTCTGTAGTTGGATATGTAGGCATCATGGATCTTACGTACTCGCTGGAAATCATACGCTCCCGAACTTACGAAGCCGTATTTCCGCTGGCTCTTGAAACGCTGCTGTACATATTCCTCACTTCTTCGGTAACTCGGATATTCCGCGTTGTGTCGGCGAGAATCGACCCCGCGCAAAAAATGCAAAAAGAGAGAAGAATAATCATATGATCGAGATCAAAAATCTCAAAAAAAATTTTAACGGGGCGCCTGTCTTAAACGGCGTCAACGCGGACGTCCATGAAGGCGAGGTTATTTCGGTCATCGGTTCGTCCGGCGCGGGGAAAAGCACCTTTCTTCGCTGCCTCAATTTGCTGGAGGCGCCGGACGGCGGAGAAATATTGTTCAAAGGGCAAAATATACTCGACCGGAAAGCCAATATACGCGCAATACGCGAAAAGATGGGCATGGTTTTTCAGAACTTCAACCTGTTCCGCCATCTTACGTCCGCTGAAAACCTGATGCTCGGCCCTGTAAACCTGCTGGGCAAAAGCCGCGGCGAAGCTTATGAAAAGGCGCTCTCGCTTCTAAATATGGTGGGACTGGAAGAAAAAGCCACGGCCTATCCCTCCGAGCTGTCGGGCGGTCAAAAACAGCGGGTTGCCATCGCGCGGGCGCTTGCGATGGAGCCGGACGTAATCCTGTTCGACGAGCCCACGTCGGCGCTGGACCCCACAATGGTCGACGAGGTTCTGGCCATTATGCGCAGACTGGCAAAACAGGGAATGACCATGCTTGTCGTGACCCATGAAATGCGTTTTGCCCGTGAAGCGTCGAGCCGTGTTTTTTATATGGACGAGGGAACCGTCTATGAAGAAGGCCCCCCGCAGCAGATTTTTGAATCGCCGCGCCGCGAGAAAACGCGGTCGTTTGTGTTGAAGCTGAAGAGCGTGCACGCTGAAATCCTCGGCAGAACTTTTGATTTTTACGGACTAGACAGTAAAATCGCCGAGTTCGGCTACAAGCAGGGATTGTCGCAAAAACAGATAAACCTGATACAGCTTGCCGTTGAGGAATTGATTTTGAACATAATAATGCCCGCCCTTGACGGCGAAATACCCATCAGTCTGAGTATCCACTACAAAGAGGATACCGACGAGACAGAAGTAATCGCGTCCATGCGGACGGATGAAGACAACCTTCTTGAAAAGGGAAACGAGTTTTCCCTGGATATATTAAAAGGTTTATTCCATTCCGTTTCCTCATACCGGCAGGGCAAGACGCTTTTTATAAAGATCTCCGCTTAATACCTTGGAATATCGCCCAAAACTCCTTCGACGAACCAATCCATTCCCCAGATATCCGCGTCGGGCATGGTTTCGCCCTCCCGGATCCTGGCTGTTCCGGTTTGGTCCTTTATGGGGCCGGTGAAAATGAGCTGCTCCCCGGAGATGACGCGCTCCTTTTCGTCGTTCACAATCTTGCGGACGTCTTCGGGAACGGCCGGGCCGAAGGGAGCGAGGTCCACCACGCCCTCTTTCATGCCCCACCACATGTCCTCGGGCTTCCACGTTCCGTCGGCTACCTGCTGAACGATGGGGCCGAAAAACCTTTCCCATTTCCAGACCGGCGCGGTAAGGTGCATCGTCGGCGCGTAACCGCTCATATCGTGGTTGTAGCCTATGACGTAGACACCGGCATCTTCACTCTCCCGAGCCACAGCGCCGGTGTCGGTGTCCATACCGAGCAGGTCGCAGCCGGCTTCTATCAGAACTTGGGCGGCCTCCTTCTCCCTGCTGGGGGTATACCAGGAGTGAAGCCACATAACCTTCACGGTCGCGTGGGGGTTGACCTGGCGCGCGCCCAAAGTGAACGCGTTGATCGTGCGGATGACCTCGGGGATCGGGTAGGCGGCCACGTAGCCGATTTTGCCGCTTTTGCTGAGGCTGCCGGCCACCATGCCGGACAGATAGCGCGGCTGATACATACGGCCGAAAATCGTTCCGACGTTGTCCTCATCTTCGCGCCTGGAGCCGCTGACGTGCATGAAAGCGATGTCCGGGTGTTTTTGCGCCATTTCCTGCACAAAGTCCCAATACCCGAAAGCGCACGCAAAGATCAGTTTGGAGTTGTGCCGGCGTATCAGGCTTTCCATTGCGGCCACCGCCGGTCCCCCCATCTCCACGGACTCGACATGGGCGCTTCTCAGCCCGGGAAAGGCGGCGTCCGTGGCGCGGCGTCCGGCGTCCAGCATGTAGTTCCACCCGCCGGCGCTCGCAGACCCATTGAAGACGTAACCGGGGTTGACGTCCTCAATAGGAATCGGAGCGCGGGCGGGAGCGCCCCACGCCGAAAACGCGGTCCCGGCCACGGCGTACGCGCACAAAACTGCCAGAAAAAAACACTTCTTCAATACCGACCCCTCCAACTCACTGGTATCAGTCAAATCTAATCCTCTGAGTATAACCGCGACGGCCAAAATCAGCAATGCCGGTGTAATTTACAGCAAAATCAAAATTTATACGGGGAAAAATGTTAACATGTTGACGGATGAAGCAGGGTAACTAAAAGTTACTTCTAATAAGAGGTAACCCTTGGATACCTCATCTTATTTCCCAACCTGTTAACATCTCCGTGACTCGCCTAGCGGAGGTCTCCTTACGAGAGAAATCAATCAGATGAAAAAATTCTATTTTGCGGTCACGTTTGTGTTTTTAGTGCTTTCGGCGGCTTTTGTAGTGTATGGGGTGTACCTCAACGCCACGAGCAACAGCTACATAGAGACGATGCTGGCGTCGAGAGCCGTCAGGTTAAGCGGGATCAGGGTTTCATACCGTAACCTGTACCCGGAGCTTTACTTGGATCACGTAGGGATGCGGACGAAAACACAGGCCGACGCCATCGCCCATATCGACGGGCTGATAGAGGAGCTTTACGTGACGGCAGGGCAGAAGGTCAGGCAAGGCCAGCTCCTTGGCAGAATCGTCAACAATGAGGTCCCGCTCGCGATTTCCCGTGCCGACACCGACGTGGCAAAAGCCGAGGCCGCGTATCTGCAGGCGATGAGCACCGTGGAAAGGAACAGGCGGCTGGCCGCCGAGGACGCCATTTCCGCCAGCGAGCTGGAAACGTCCGTTTCACAGTTGCAGGCGTCGAAGGCGGAACTCGACGCCGCCAGAATAGCGAAAAAGCAGAGAGAACAGCAAAGAAACGAGCAGATGGTGACGGCTCCCTTGTCCGGCTCCGTCATTGTGGTTTACCAGCAGCCCGGTAACTTTGTCGCCAGGGGAACGGCCGTCGTAATGATCGCCGACTTCTCGAAGATGTACTTCACCGCAATGGTGGATGACAAAAAAATGAAGAACATCGCGCCGCTGGAGGGAAAATTTTCACTTCACACCGATTTGACGAATATGACGGAGAAAGCCTTCGACAGCGCCGCCACATCGTCGTTCAGCGAGGATACGGCGTTCGATGTGGAGATATCCAGCGTTTTGCCTCCGCTCAGCGAGAACGTGCCTGTCAGAAGCGTGACGTTCGAGATCGACAACAGTTTGGGAATCATGGAATTTGGGATGTACACCGACATCGTCATCCGAAAAGACTCCTCGAAAAGGGCAACCGCCGTTCCTCTCGCGGTGGTCTTCGACCGGGACGGAACCCCTGGGGTCTACGTGCGGGACGCGGACTCCAGGCTGGCCGCGCGCGGCATAAAGCTGGGGGTGCATGACGGAGAGTACGTCGAGGTCGTGGAAGGGCTGATAGAAGGCGACGTCGTCATCACGTCGGGGGTCGAAGGACTCGAACCGGGCATGAGGGTCAACGTGAACCTGAAGGAGGAGTAATTGCCGGGGATACGCCTGCCGCCTCCCGGAAAGGGTAGATAACATACTTGTAGAGACCGGCGTTCTCCAGGATAACGGCCTGACCGCCGGCGGTGGAGCGAAAGCCTTTCTCCATGAGTAGGGCCAGGGGCTTCGAAAATTCCGTCAGGTCGCGGACGGTTACGGTTTTAATTTCTTTCAGGAAGTTCAGTTTATAGTCGTCGGGGTAGTTCTGGTATTTCCTCATCATGGCGTTGAGCGCGCCGATCAGTTCGCCCTCTGGGACGGTTTGCTGGGCGAAAGCGCTGATTATGTAGCG
>WRKN01000115.1 GCA_009778055.1 Synergistaceae bacterium | reverse complement strand
GCGTCCACTTCCTGATTTTTGTACGACACGGCCAGCCCCTGCGCCTCGGATAAAGCCTCCTGACTCTTGCGCGTCAATTTATTGAAATCCATGACATGCCTCCATAATCAGTGATTTTTGACCAATGGTGACCAATTATAAAAGATGGCTTGTCAAAAGTGTAATCCGCTTTTTCACAGACCTTTTGCGCCGTACCGCCCTACGAAGGCTTCCAGGCCGTCGCGCGCGCGTTTCCACTCGAACAGCAGGGCCGGCGCGAACGCGCGCGCGCAAGCCGCGTCCTGCGCGCGGAAGGCGTTGTGTATTTTCAGGGTGGTTTCCCTCAGCGGGGAAGCGCCCACGTAACCGGCCAGCCCCCTGAGCGAATGACACCTGCGGCGCGCCGACGCCCAGTCCTCCGACTCGACGGCGGTCTCGATTTCCTCCCTGGATTCTTCGTATCCTTCTATGAAAATCCGCGCCTGTTCCACAAACATGCCCACGTCCTCCGCGTACTTCATCGCCTCGCTGAAATCGACGCCGAAGGGCGCGAGGAGATTTATGTATTCGAGTCTCGTTTCCTCGCGGATACGCGCGTCTACGCCCGAACGCCTCACCAGCTCCCCCGGCAGGACGGACAGGAGCGCGTTTTCGAGGGCGGCGGGCGAAACAGGTTTCGTCAGGGATGTTACGAAACCCGCCTCCAAAAATATCCGGGCGTCCGTTATGGCGTCGGCTGTTAACATTATCGCCGGGGTTGCGAACCCGGCGACTTTTTCTTTGACGCGCAGGAGAGTTTCGACGCCGTTCATTCCGGGCATCATGTAGTCCATGAGAATCGCGTGATAACGGCCTCCCGCCGCGATGATTTCGACACATTCCTCTCCGCTTGCCGCCGTGTCCACCTCCATTTGGGTGCGGGCCAGGAGAAGCCGCGTCACGTTCAGGTTTGGGGGGCTGTCGTCAACGGCCAGTATCCGGCACTCCGGCGCGATAAAAGAGGCGTGATGATCCTCCTCTCCTTCTTCCCGCTCCGTTTTGCGCCGCAGCGCCGGCGGGGAGTCAATGACGCGCTGGGGGAGAATTACCTTGAAGACGCTGCCCTCGCCCCATACGCTCGACACCGTTATATCCCCGCCCATCAGCCGCGCCAGCTCCACCGCGATCGTGAGCCCCAGCCCGGAGCCTGGTTTAGTGTTGTCCACCCGTGAAAATTTTTCGAAGACCGAACCGATGTCCTCTTTTCTTATACCTATTCCCGTGTCGGAGACGACGAGGCAAAGCTCCGATTTTTCCGCGTCGAACGAAACTTCAAGCGCGACGATTCCGCGTTCCGTGTAATTCGCGGCGTTGGCAAGCAGGTTTGCCGCTATCCTTCGTATCCGCTCGAAATCGCCGTACATCTTCGAGGGAACCTGAGCCGTGCTCACAAGAAATTCCAGCCCGCGCGAGCGCGCCTCCTGCCTGCCGATTATGGCCAGATCCCGGACCAGGGACGAAGCGGCGTACTCGGAGGGGTTGAGTTCATGCCTGCCCTGCTCGGCATTCGACACGTCGAGCACCGACTCCACCAGACTCAGCAGGCTCTCAGCCGTGTGCGCGATCTCGTCGCTCCATTCGGCGATGTCTTTGTTCGCGTCTGACGAAGAACGTTCTCCGGCGGCCCTGCCTATCATCTCGTTCATTCCCATTATGACGTTGAGCGGCGTGCGCAGGTCGTGGCTCATGTTGGCGAGAAACCTGGACTTCGCGGAATTAGCCTCCTCCGCCCTGGCCTTGGCTTCCTCGGCCGCGTTCCGGCTCTCTACCGCGGGCGTTATGTCGGATATATCTATGAACATGCCCCCGGCCTCGTCGGTCAGTCTGTCCGCCACGACTTTGAAGTACCGCCCCCCGCCTCCCGTGTCGATTTCCATGACCGTTTCGACGAAACATTCCGTGTCCAGGATATCCGCGAACATCAGCTTCAGCTTCTTATCGCGGAACAAGTCGAGGAGCGGCCGCCCCACGGCGAATTCCCGGCGTGAAATACCCGCGAACTTTATCATAGGCTCGGAAATATAGCGCACCTTATTGTCCGAAGCGGTTATCACCATAAAGTTAGGCGTGCTGCTCAAAAGCGACGAGAACGCCATAAGCGCGCGTTCCGCGCCGCTCTCCCTCTGGGTGACGCTGCGGGTCAGAAAAACCGCCAGCAGGAGAGCGCCCGCCAGCAGCGATATAAACCCCGCCCTCACGCCGCCGCCCGCGAACATCCCTTGGATGAGCAGCAGGCCGCAGTAGGCCGTAAAGGCGATAAACCAGGCGAACAGCAGCAGCTTCATGCTTAGGATATTTTTTTTCACCGGCGCGCCTCATCTTCCGCCCCGACGGGACCCGTTTCGCAGGGTTTTTTATATGCCCTGTGAGAGTAATCCGCGAAATCCGCGCCTTCCGGCGCGAAAAATTTTACCTGGCGGGGCATTATCTCCACTTTGAGTTCTTCGGTGTAGAACGCTTCGCCGTCCATATGCACGCGAATCGGCACGTCGCTTCTAATCTCTATTTTTTTGCACTGCCTCCTGAAATATATTTCATACTTTTCAAAAAGCCCCTTGGTGTAGTCCATAGCGGATTTCACCACGTCTAAAAGAGGGGCGGACTTCGAGAAAATCACGTCCAGGAACCCGTCGTCGGGCCTGGCGTATGGGCTCAACACCATCGCGCCGCCGCCGCACGGGCCGCTTGCTATTCTGATGTTGCAGTAGCGGCCGGAAACATCCTCTCCGTCAATCAGGGCCTGATATCTCTGGTTCATCACTTCGCCGTTCAGAAACGAGCAGTATCCGCCAACCGTATATATATGGCGGACAAACGGCGTGATCCACTTTGAACGGAAACGCTGGAAGACAGCCTGCGCGTTGAGCACAGCCTGCGCCTCCCATCCGACGCCCAGGTGGTTTATCGCGTAATTTGAGCCGCAGTGCATAACGTCAACGAGCCGCGCGGGCGCTTCGGAGAGCTTTCTGATATCCCGGAAACCCGGCTTGGCGTCTTCGCCGAAGGCCCTTAGAAAATCGCTGGCGTTTCCGTACGGCACGTTCGTTATTTCCGCGTTGGGAAAATCGATCATGCCGTTCAGGCAGTCGAAAAGAATTCCGTCGCCGCCCACGGCATAAACGCGCACGGTCTCGCCACGCGGAACGCCGGCGGCATAGCGGTGGACGGCGGCAACAGCGTCGCGCGGGAAGCGCGATATGTATATCTTATATTCCACCCTGCGCCCGGTTGAAAAACAGTTCTCCAAGTCCGTCAATACCTGGCTCAGGCTGTTTAATGTGCGGAACGAATGTGGATTGATGACGAAAAAATGTCTAATATCACATCACTCTCCCCAGGGATTGCCGGTCGTATTCCAAACCTCGGAAATATGGAAAACTAATTATACGTCAGTTACGCATTATAATAACGGCATACTGAGAGGGAGTGAAAAATTTGACGGTTCCGCTTGTCGAAATGCGCGCTATCACCAAACGGTTCTCCGGGGTCACGGCAAATAAAAACGTGGACTTCTCCATTGAGTCCGGGGAAGTTCACGCGCTTCTGGGGGAGAACGGCGCGGGCAAATCCACGCTCATGAACGTTCTGTACGGACTCTACCGCCCGGACGAGGGAGAGGTTTTCGTGAGCGAACACGGCCGGCTCACACGCAGAACGTTCCGATCCCCGAGCGGCGCCATAGCGGCCGGAATCGGAATGGTGCACCAGCACTTCATGCTGGCGTATACCCAGACCGTCTGGGAAAACATGATTCTGGGCATGAAGGACACGCCATTCATACTCCCGCGAAAAAAAATCATGGATAAAACCGCGGAAATATCGGAGCGCTACGGCCTGCACATAGACCCCGCAGCCCTTGTGTGGCAGCTCTCGATAGGCGAGCAGCAGCGCGTGGCTCTGCTGCAAATGCTGTACCGCAGCGCCAGAGTGCTGATTCTGGACGAGCCCACCGCCGTCCTTACGCCGCAGGAATCGGCGCGGCTTTTCCAGACCATCCGGCGCATGACCGCGGAAGGGCACGGGGTGGTCTTCATCTCGCACAAAATGCACGAGGTCATGAACGAAACGCATCGCGTGACCGTGCTGCGCCGGGGGGAAAACGTCAAAACGGTAAAGACGGGCGAGACGACGGAAGAAGCCCTGGCGGAAATGATGGTGGGGCAAAAAATCCCTCTGAACTTTTATCGAGAGCCGCTTAACGCCGAAGAGCCGGCTGACAGGCCGGTTATAGAGGTAAAAGACCTCCGCGTCGCCGGCGACAGGGGATTCGAGATGGTAAAAGGCCTGTCGTTCAGCCTGTGCCGAAACGAGATACTTGGCGTGGCGGGTGTGGCGGGCAACGGCCAGCGGGAACTCTGCGAGGCCCTGGTGGGGCTGAGGCCCGCCGCGTCCGGTTCCATCCGTGTGAACGGCAAGGACATGACCGGCGCTTCCCCGCGTTCATTCATAAACAATGGGGTGCGCTACATTCCGGCCGACCGTAAAGGGGTGGGAATGGTGTCCGATATGGATGTCCGGGGAAACTCCATCCTCAGGCGCTATTGGTCGAAACCCGTCGCCAGAGGCGTGTTTATTGACGGCAGGAAATCGGATGCCCTGACCAAGCGGATCGTCGATGATTTTGTGGTTTCCACGCCTTCGATACGTACTCCCGTCAAAAACCTGAGCGGAGGCAACATGCAAAAGCTGCTTATGGGGCGCGAGCTGTCGGACGAACCGCGGGCGGTGATCGTCATGCACCCGACGTGGGGACTGGACGTGGCCGCCACCCGCTACGTGAGGGAGCGGCTTCTGGAGCGGCGCGAAAATGGCGCGGCCATCCTCCTGCTGTCGGAAGACCTGGACGAACTGGTGGCGTTGAGCGACCGTCTGGCCGTCATCTTCAAAGGGGAGTTCATGGGCGTCATCGACAACCCGGAGTCCGCGCCAATCGAGAAAATCGGGCTAATGATGGCGGGTGAGAAAACAGTGTTTACTGCCCCTCACCACTGTCCGCTGTAGTATAATTTTTATACTTCCTGGTTTGAAAGGTTGAGCTGATGAGCGACGCCGTTAAAACGAAATTTACGAAAATTCCTTCTCGAAGCGAATATGTCTGGCAAGCGTATTCGCTGTATACGCTTGACTGCGTTCTCGACGTAAACTTCGGGACGGGGGAGATATATTGTTCCCTGCCGCTCATACAAAGCCTGCGCCTGACGCCTGAAACCCTCCCCCGCACCCTGGAGCAGTGGCTTGAACTATATCACCCCGACGACTACGTAAAAAACCTTGAGTTTCACAGCCGCGTATTCGAGGGGACTGAAAACGCCTTCAGCCTGGAACGCAAACTTTACTGCGGCGACGGGGTATACCGTCTTTTCCGCGTGAACGCCGTGTGTATCCGCGACAAAAAAAAGAAAATAAAGCGCCTCATAGCTGTGGAGACGGAAATCTCCGTTCAGGAACGCGACGCTCCGGAGACGCTCGACCGCCTGCGGGCGCTCGAAGGCGAATTATCCGTATTGAAGAGCGAAAACGCGCATCTCGCCGCCAGACTTTCCCAGCAAGCGCTGAAGAAAGAAAAACTGGAAAAGCGCGCGCGCCTCATGACCCGCATGATTGACGCGACACCCGACCTTTTGTTCCACCGGGATTCGGACGGGCGCTTGCTTGTCTGCAACGAGGCTTTTTCAAACGCGCTGGCGTATAACCCGGATCTGGCGGATTGGGCGGCGGCCCTTGCCGGTGAGGACGAACGGAGTTACTACGACGCTCACGGAAGAACGAGAGCCTTGCTGGCGGAGGCCGGAACCGTTTCATTGGGCGGCGGGGACGGATATGTGGGAATGGCGCGCGACATGACCGAAATGGAGGAAACTCGGTCGGACATGGAGCGCCTTAAGCGTCTGCTCGGTAAATACGTCCTGACCCGTGAAACGGAAGAGTCCCAGGTTCCAATTTATGAAACGGACGCGGAACCGGGCGGCGCGAACCTCAACCTGGTGCTTGAGACGCGCCTGCAAAAGGCGTTTCAGGCATTTTCTTCCGCGGCCGCGCTCTTCCCGACCCGCGCCGCGCAGTTGGAAAACCTGGTGCAATCCGCCGGGGGCGCGGAGCTGGAAGTCGGAGTCGTGGGAATCACCAGCAGCGGAAAATCCGCCTTCATAAACGCCATGATGGGGGAGAAGCTGCTGCCGGAGGAAACCCGCGCGACCACCAACCTGGTGATACGGTGCCGCAAAGGCAAGGAAAGAGCCGTCGCCGTGATATCGAAGGATGATGAACGAAGAAGCGTTTCCGGGGCGCAGCTCACCGCCGCCTGGATGGAAAGCGTTACCTCCGAGCGGCTTAACCCCGAAAACGAGCAGAACGTGGCCTTTCTGGAGTGGACCAGCCCGGGCGCGGCGCTTCCCGAAGGGCTGGTGCTGGTGGACACTCCCGGCCTGGACGCCTATTACTTCCCCGAGCACTCGGAACTGGTGCTGCGCCGCCTGCTGCCCAACCTGGACATCGTGCTTTACGTCACGTCAATAAGAAACCGCTTCAAAACGGCGGATCTCGAACTGCTGGAAACAGCCCTCGAACATGATCAGAGGGTGATTTTTCTCCTCTCCCAGATAGATTTGGAACAGGACGACATGGAGGGGGGCAGAATCGTGCTGTCGCGCAGGCAGAAACTTTCCTCCTACGTAAACGAGCTTTATCAGGACATAGACAACAATTTCCCCGAGGACTCCTACCTCAGGCGGTCATCCGTCATAGCCGTGTCCTCGAAGCTGGCCGCGGCCCACTTTTACGACAGGAGATCCGAGGCGTGGAACGCCTCGAACTTCGGCGTCCTCATCGGTCAGCTTGAGTCCTGCCGTTCCAATCTGAACCGGTACAAGTTCGAGACTCGGGCCAGGCGCGCCCTGGTTTTGCTTTCCAGGGCGGCGTCCGACGTTGAACTGGCAATAGGTATGCTGTCCACGGATAAGGCCAAAGCGGAGGAGTCCTCGCGCCTGGGCAAAGTGAGGGAACTGCGCGACGCCCAGCGCTGGGCCAACGCCGAGATATCCGCGGTACGCAACGAATGGCGGCGTCTGCTGGAGCCGGAATACCATTTGAAACGCCTTAAAAAAGAAATAGAGAGCGCCAATACCGTAAAAGTGATAAAGGAACGCTACGAACGCTGGGGCGAGGGCTGGACGGAACTCGTGGGGCAGATGACGAACAGGATGGACAGGGCGCGCCGTTCCTGCCGCGACATACTGCGCAAACACGGCATTTCTTCGGACGACAGGGCTGTCGGAACCATCTCAGTGACAAGCGAGCTGCCGGCGTTCTACCGGTACGTAGTCAACGAAACCAGAGAAGTGCGCGTCAGGGGCTGGTTCGAGTCACTGGAGTTCTGGCCCGGCTACTCCGTTTCCTTACAGCAGAAAGTCGATAAAAGTAAGATGATTGAAGGCGCCAAGGAATTGATAGCGGAAAGGCTGCGCTTTCTGAACGACCATCTTTCCTGGTGGGAAAACCGGATGAGGGAAGACTACTGCGACCTTTTGTACGGGGAGCTGTCGCGCGAGGACGTAGCCCTGTCCGACACGCGCCGCGCGGCATCCAACGTATCCGTCTCGCGCAAGACGCTGTATCAGGCGCTCCAAAACCTCAAAGAAGCGGGCCACGGCATAAAGGACGCCTTGGCCGGGCTTACTTTGTCCGGCGGTTTCGACATGGAATGGGGCAGAAGCGAGGAAATTTCACT